>CAIKZV010000193.1 GCA_903831925.1 uncultured Burkholderiales bacterium | reverse complement strand
CACTTAGTTCCCCACTAAGTTCCCCACTGAGCAAGGCGGATTGACATGGAACAGATCGATGTCCGTATCCTTGATCGCGACTATCGTCTGGCAGTATCGAAAGATGAAAAGTCCAAACTGATTGATGCGGTGCGGGTCGTCGACGACAAGATGAAAGCGATCCGTGATGCGGGTCGCATCGCAGGCATCGACCGCATCGCCGTAATGGCCGCACTGCAACTCGCTCACGAACTGATCAGCGCGCAGTCGGCCGCGCTGCCTCAGACCGAGGCAGAGGCCGGCCGGCGTATCCGCAAGATGACCGACGCCATTGACGCCGAGATGAAGCGTCAGGAATCGCTTTTCTGAGCCTTCCCGGGATGTCGTGCGCCCCGCGCACCGGCGAGGCCCGCCTGTCGGCAAAGCTTGGTGAGCGGATACGACACCGGTAGAATGGGCTCAACCCTGCGGTGTTCGAGACGGTCAATCATTCCTTGAACCAATGCGAAAGCAACCAGGTCGTGGGTTAACGTAGCGCGTTACTGTTGAGAACGTCCCATTGCGCGGACGGGCCTGATGTGATGCCACCCGCGGCCGCCCTGAACTCCGGTTCAGGATGCTGGCCGAACGGCACAGGCGGGGACCCTCTTCAGGCAGTTCAGGCGCGGCAGGCTACACTGCCGCCCTTTCTTCTCTGGCCCGCCAGGGCACACCGATGGATCTCCTGATTGTTGCCGGACTGCTCGTCCTCGGCGCCTTTACCGGCTTTGCCGCCGGCCTGCTCGGTATCGGCGGCGGCATGCTGATGGTGCCTTTCATGACCATGATGCTCGAGCGCATCGGCTTTCCGGCCGATCAGGTTGTGAAGGTCGCCATCGCGACATCGCTGACCACCATTGTTTTCACCTCGATGGCGAGCGTGCGGGCTCATCACAAGCGCGGCGCAGTGCGCTGGGACGCGGTTCGCTCGCTGGCGCCGGGCATTCTGGTCGGATCGCTGATCGGCGCCCAGATTGCCGGCGCGATTCCCGGCAAGGCATTGGGACTGTGTTTCGGCCTGTTTCTGGGATTCTCGGCGATCAAGATGATTCGCGGTGCGCCGCCGGCAGCCACCGGCTCGCTGCCGGGCGCCGGTGGCATGTTCGCGGCCGGCTCGGGCATCGGCCTGCTGTCGGCGGTGCTCGGTGCCGGTGGTGGCTTCATCACCGTCCCTTTTCTGGTCCGTCGCAATGTCACGATGCAAAAAGCGGTGGCAAGCAGCGCGGCCTGCGGCTTTCCGATTGCGCTGGCCGGAACGGTCGGCTACATCTGGGCCGGACGGCACCTCGAACTGCCATCGGGCACGATCGGCTACATCTACCTGCCGGCTCTCGCCATCATTTCGATTGCCAGCGTCATCACCGCGCCGATCGGCGCGAAGGTCGCCCACTCGATGCCCACAGCAACGCTCAAGCGGGTCTTTGCCGGCCTGTTGCTGATGCTGGCGGTCTATATGTTCCTGCGCTCGATCCAGAGCTGATCCGCTGGCTCGATCCGATTGCTCGATCGGATCGTTCGGCTCAGTTCGAATTCAGTTCGAACTCAGTTTGAACTCAACTTGAATAGTGCTTCCTGAGCTCGTTCTTCTGAACCTTGCCCATCGCATTGCGCGGCAACTCGTCGACGATGTGAATCCGCTTGGGCACCTTGTAGCTCGCGATCAGCGATTTGAGCGTCGCAATCATCGAGGCGCCATCGAGCTTCGCGCCAGCCTGGGCGACCACGACCGCGGTGACTGCTTCGCCAAAATCGCGATCGGGCACGCCGATGACGGCCGACTCGGCCACCCCCGGCATATCGTCGAGATAGGACTCGACCTCCTTGGGATAGACGTTGTAGCCGCCGCTGATGATGAGGTCCTTGCTGCGCCCGACAATCGTCAGATAACCGTCGGCATCGAAGCGACCGACATCGCCGGTCTTGAACCACCCATCGGCGGTGAATTCTTCCCGGGTCTTTTCGGGCATGCGCCAATAGCCGACAAACACATTAGGACCGCGCACCTCGACGCCACCCACCTCATCGCAGGCGCAAGGCCTGCCGGCATCATCAACCACTCTGACCGAGACGTCGGGCAGCGGCAGCCCGACCGTGCCGGCCGCCCGATGGCCCTCATAAGGATTGGAGGTGAGCATGACCGTCTCGCTCATGCCGTAACGCTCGAGAATGCGCTGGCCGGTGCGCGATTCGAACTGCCGGAAGGTCTCGGCCAGCAGCGGCGCCGACCCGGAAATGAAGAGCCGCATGCCGGCGGCGGCGGTCTTGTTGAAGGCCGGTTCATCGAGCAGTCGCACATACATCGTGGGCACGCCCATGAAGACGGTTGATGCAGGCAGATGACGCACGACCTCCTTCGGATCGAAGCGCGGCAACCAGATCATCTTGCTGCCCGACAGCAGGGCACCGTGGATCGCAACGAACAGCCCATGCACATGAAAGATCGGCAAGGCATGCAGCAGCACGTCGTCCTGACGCCACCGCCAGAAGCTATGCAGGGTCAGTGCGTTGCTGGCCAGATTGCCGTGCGAGAGCATCGCGCCCTTGCTGCGACCGGTGGTGCCCGAGGTGTAGAGCACGGCAGCAAGACTAGAGGGCTCGCAGGCGACGGTCGCAAACTCATCGGCATGAGGTGCTGCGGCGTCGATAAGTGATCCACTGCCCTCATCAGACAGCGTGAAGACCTGGGCGCTGCCAAGACCGGCTGCAATCGCACTCACATCGGCCAGGCGCGAGGGCATGCACACCACGACCGCAGGCTCGGCATCCTCGATGAAATAGGCGATCTCGCCCTTCTGATAGGCGGTATTCAGCGGCAAAAACACGTGCCCGGCGCGCAGCGTTGCCAGATAGAGGCAAAGCGCCTCGGGCGATTTGTCGACCTGCACCGCGATGCGTGACTGCGCAGGCAGTTGCAGCGAGGCCAGCAGATTGGCGATGCGGGCACTGGCCTGCTCAAGGTCACGCCAGCGCCAGTATTGGCCGTCATGGGTCTCGAGCGCACAGGCCGAGCGGTCAGCCGGCATGCGCGCGGCGATCAGGTCGTAAAGGTTATCTGTCATGCCGCATCATCCTCAGTCGATCTTGGCGCCGGAGTCCTTGACCACCTTCGCCCATTTGACGATTTCGAGGTCGACCATCCGCTGCATTTCTTCCGGCGACCCGCCACCGGGCTCGGCACCCACCGCAGCCCAGGCCTCCTTCAATTCAGTGCCGGCAAGCGCCCTGGTGATTTCCTGCTGCATCTTCAGCACGATCTCGCGCGGCGTTCCCGCCGGTGCCCAGACTGCATACCAGAGCCGCGCGTCATAGCCCTTGACGCCCAGCT
>CAIKZV010000192.1 GCA_903831925.1 uncultured Burkholderiales bacterium | reverse complement strand
TGTATTTGCAGCGAATGCAGGACTCGGTGACGATATGGGTCATAGGAATCTGAAGGAAAAATGAAGGGAAGATTGTCTTCGGGCAGAAGACAAGCGGCAGCCTGAGGCAGGCCGTTCGAGTCCGATATTAGCGTGGCTTCCCGTCGGGTCAAAGCCACGGTTGCCGGATACCCTCGTTCCCAGGCGTGGCAATCCCGAAGCGGCTGCGCCGACATGATCGACAATAGCGGCTCAAGATCCCTCAGGAGCGGGTGAATCGAATGAAGATCAAACAGGTTTTTGCAATGGGTTCAGGTTGGATGCAAGGTATTGCCGGCGCGGTTCTGGCGCCGACGCTGATGGTCACATTGAGCCTGCTGAGTGCTCCGGTCGCGGCGCAGATCCGGATCGGAGAGCTCAACAGCTACAAGGCGCAACCGGCCTTTCTTGAGCCCTACAAAAAAGGCTGGGAGCTTGCACTCGAAGAAATCAACGCCAGTGGCGGGGTGCTCGGCCAGAAGATCGAAGTGATCTCGCGCGACGACAATGCCAACCCGGGCGATGCGGTGAGGGTGGTCGAGGAACTGATGTCGCGTGAGCGGACAGTTGCGGTCTTTGGCACCTATCTCTCAAACATCGGGCTGGCAGTGAGCGATTTCGCCAAGCAGCGAAAAGTGCTGTTTCTGGCGGCTGAGCCGCTCACCGACAAGATCACCTGGCAAAACGGCAATCGTTACACCTTCCGGTTGCGGCCATCGACCTACATGCAGGCGTCGATGCTGGTGCCCGAGGCGGTCAAGCTCAAGAAAAAGCGCTGGGCGATCGTCTATCCGAACTACGAGTACGGGCAGTCGGCGGCGGCCACCTTCAAGGAGCTGATGAAAAAAGCGCAGCCCGATGTTGAATTCGTGGCCGAGCAGGCGCCGGCACTGGGTCGAATCGATGCGGGTGCCGTGGCGCAGGCGCTGCTCGATGCGCGTCCGGATGCGATCTTCAACGCCACCTTCGGCACCGACCTTGCCCGCTTCGTGCGTGAGGGGCAGACCCGCGGTCTTTTCAAGGACCGTGCGGTGGTGTCATTGCTGTCGGGCGAGCCTGAATACCTTGACCCGCTTCGCGATGAGGCGCCCGAGGGCTGGCTGGTGACCGGTTACCCCTGGTACAGCATCAAGTCGCCCGAGCATGACAAGTTCCTCACCGCCTATCAGCGCAGATGGAAGGAATACCCCCGGCTCGGCTCGGTCGTGGGTTATGTGTCGATGATGTCGCTCGCCGAAGGCATCCGCAAGGCGGGCTCGACCGACACTGAAAAGCTGGTGGAGGCGATGCGCGGTTTGCAGGTTGGCAGCCCCTTTGGCCGCTTCACCTATCGCGCGATCGACCAGCAGGCCACGATGGGCGCTTATGTGGGGACCACCGCGGTCAATCTCGGTCGCGGAGTGATGAAGGACTTTCGATACATTGATGGCGCGACGGTGATGCCGTCCGATGCCGAGGTTCGAAAGCTGCGACCTGCCGATGCGATGCAGTAGGGCTGCCTGAGTTCAGCTTCAGTCGCGCGGAGGGTGGGGCCTTGACGCTGCAAAGCCTGGCGGTTGCGCTGATCAACGGACTGTCTGGCGCCTCGACCCTGTTTCTGGTGGCGGCGGGCCTGTCACTGATCTTCGGTGTGAGCCGCATCGTCAACTTCGCGCATGGCTCGCTCTACATGATCGGCATCTATCTCGCCTACACCCTGATCGAGCGGTTCGGTGCGGGTAGCGGCCTCGGTTTCTGGGCAGGGGTCGCGACTGCCGCTGTGCTGAGCGCTGCGATCGGTGCGCTGATCGAGATGGTGGTGCTGCGCCGGGTCTATCGCGCGCCCGAGCTTTTCCAGTTGCTGGCCACTTTCGCGGTGGCCCTGATTGCGCGCGATGTCGTGCTCTGGTGCTGGGGTCCCGAGGACTTGTTCGGCCCGAAGGCGCCCGGGCTCAAGGGCGCCTACGAGCTTCTGGGCGCCCGGCTGCCGGTCTACGACCTGCTGGTGGTGGCGGTCGGCCCCGCGGTATTGCTGGCCCTGTGGCTGCTGCTCAGAAGGACACGTTTCGGCGTGCTGATTCGCGCTGCCACGCAGGACCGCGAGATGGTGGCGGCACTCGGCGTGAGCGAGGCCTGGCTCTTTACCGGCGTGTTCGCGCTTGGCTCGATGTTGGCCGGCCTGGGCGGCGCCCTGCAGATCCCTCGCGAGCCCGCCAATCTCGCGATGGATCTCACCACCATCGGCGAGGCCTTCGTCGTGGTTGTCGTGGGTGGCATGGGCAGTATTCCGGGCGCCTATCTCGCCGCCCTGCTGATCGCCGAGATCAAGGCGATCTGTTATGCGATTGGTACGGTCTCGATCGGTGAGTGGTCGCTGTCGTTTTCGAAGCTGACCCTGGTGGTCGAATTTCTGGTGATGGCGCTGGTCCTGGTGCTGCGGCCCTGGGGCTTGCTCGGGAAGGCGGCGGCCGAACCGCGTGGCGCGGCACCCCCGGAGTCGCCGCTGCGAGCTTCAACGCCTGCGGGGCGCAGTGCCTGGGTCGCGCTGATTGCGGCGCTCGCGGCTGTGCCGCTGGCAGCAGGGGCCTTCCCCTATCTGCCGGTACTCGGCATCGACATTCTGATTGCCGTGCTGTTTGCCGCCAGCCTGCACTTCATCATGGGGCCGGGTGGCATGCACTCCTTTGGTCACGCGGCCTATTTCGGGCTGGGTGCTTACGGCGCTGCACTCGGGCTCAAGACCCTCGGTCTGCCGATGGTCGCCGCGCTGCTGTGCGCGCCCCTGTTGGCGCTGGCGGCGGCGGTGCTGTTCGGCTGGTTCGCCGTGCGCCTGTCGGGCGTGTATCTGGCCATGCTCACCCTGGCGTTTGCCCAGATCGTGTGGGCGCTGGTTTTTCAGTGGGACGAGGTGACCGGGGGCAGCAACGGCATGGTCGGCATCTGGCCATCGGCCTGGCTGGCGTCGCGCAGCGCCTATTACCTGCTGACGCTCACGCTGGTCGTGGCATCGGTGCTGGTGTTGCGCCGGATATTGCTGTCGCCTTTCGGCTATGCGATGCGGGCCGGTCGCGATTCGACCCTGAGAGCCGAGGCGCTTGGCATTGCGGTGACGCAAGTGCGCTGGGCAGGCTTTGCCGTCGCAGGCTTCTTCGGCGGTCTGGCCGGTGCGCTGCATGCGTTTGCCAAAGGTGCGATTTCGCCTGAGACCATTGGTGTGAATCACTCGATCGACGGGCTGGTGATGGTGCTGCTGGGCGGCATCCAGTCAATGGCCGGGCCGGTGGTTGGCGCAGTCGCGTTCACCTGGCTGCAGGACCTGATCATCCGCTCGACCGACTACTGGCGCGCGGTTCTCGGCGTGACCATTCTCGTGCTGGTGATGGCATTTCCGCAGGGGCTGGCGGGTGCCCTGGGTCCCGGCATCGAGCGACGCTTCAAGCGCCTTGGGCCATCCGGGCCGACGCTCACCCGCGACAGGCCGGGCGCATGAGCACCGCCGGCCAGCGTTCGCATCAGACCGACACCGGTGCGCTGTTGCAGGTGAGCGAGCTGAGCAAGTCTTTTGGCGGCGTCAAGGCGCTCGATGCGGTGAGCTTTGATCTGGCCGCAGGCGAACTGCTGGCTCTGATCGGACCGAATGGCGCCGGCAAGTCGACCTGTTTCAACTGCATCAATGGTCAGCTGCGCCCGGATGCCGGCATGGTGCGGCTGTCAGGTCGCGACATGACAGCTCGCCTGCCGCGCGAGATCTGGCGATTGGGCGTCGGACGAACCTTCCAGATTGCTGCGACCTGGTCGTCGATGACCGTCGCTGAAAACCTGCAGCTGGCGATCCTCTCGCATCAGGGCCGACTGCGGCAATGGTGGGGGCGGGCGGGCGACATGGCTCGTGAACCGGCGCTTGATCTGCTCGAATCGGTCGGTCTGGCCGAGATGGCCGATGTGCCTTGCGCCACGCTGGCTTATGGCGACATCAAGCGGGTCGAGCTTGCCATGGCCCTGTCCAACCAGCCCCGGCTCCTGCTGATGGACGAGCCGACCGCGGGGATGGCGCCGCGTGAACGCAATGAGCTGGTCGCCCTGGTCAAGCGACTGGTTCGCGAGCGCAATATCGGTGTGCTGTTTACCGAGCACAGCATGGATGTGGTGTTTGCACACGCCGATCGAATCATCGTTCTGGCCCGCGGGCAGCTGATTGCGGCCGGCCCGCCGGATGAGGTCCGCGCCGATGAGCGGGTGCGCGAGGCCTATTTTGGCACCGACGTTGGCACCGACGTTGGCACCGACGTGCCACCTGGACGCTGAGATGCCGGCGCCCTTGCTTCATGTCGAGAGGCTTTGCGCCTGGTACGGCCAGGCGCAGATCCTGTTCGATGTGGCGCTCGATGTCGGGCCGGGGGAGGTGGTTGCGCTCATGGGCCGCAATGGCGCCGGCAAGTCGACCACGATGAAGGCCATGATCGGTCTGGCGCCGCGGCGCAGTGGCATCGTCACCTTCGATGGCCACGACATCTCGACGCTCGCACCGCACCGGATCGCCCGCCTCGGGCTGGGCTGGGTGCCTGAAGACCGACGGATCTTCACCGATCTGACGGTGCTCGAAAACCTCGAGGTCGGACGGCGTGCGCCTCGCGCCGGCGCGCCGACCTGGTCGCGCGAGACGCTCTTCGCGCTGTTCCCCAATCTGGCGGCCATGCCTGATCGGCTCGGCGCTCGCATGAGCGGCGGCGAGCAGCAGATGCTGACGGTGGCCCGCACGCTCATGGGCAATCCGCGGCTGGTACTGCTTGATGAGCCCTCCGAAGGTGTGGCCCCGCTGATCGTCGAGCAGATGGCCCGTACCATCAACGAGATGAAGCGTCAGGGGCTGTCGGTGCTGCTGTCCGAACAGAATCTGCGCTTTGCCCAAGCGGTTTGCGATCGCGTCTATGTGCTCGAAAAGGGCCAGGTCAGATTCGCCGGGTCGATGGCCGAGCTTGGTCGGGATGCTGCGGTGCGGCGCGATCTGCTCGGTCTTTAACGCGGTTTTCGGCCTGCGCGCTGCGGTCTGAGCCGGGCCGGGCAAAGCGTGCAAAGGTACAATCCGGCAGATGATCGTCACCTCGCTCCTCGACACCGACCTCTACAAGTTCACGATGATGCAGGTGGTTCTGCATCATTTTCCGGGCGCGCAGGTCGAATACCGTTTCAAGTGCCGCACGCCCGGTATCAAGCTGGCGCCTTATGTCGAGCAGATTCGCCGCGAGATTCACCATCTCTGCACGCTTCGGTTCACCGAGCCCGAACTGGCCTATCTGCGCACGCTGCGCTTCATCAAGAGCGACTTCGTCGACTTTTTGGCGCTCTTTCACCTGAGCGACAAGCACATCTCGGTCGAGGCGGCGCCCTCGTGCAATGGCGAGATCGAGATCACTGTCATTGGCCCCTGGCTGCACACCATCCTCTTCGAGGTGCCGGTGCTCGCCATCGTCAACGAGGTCTATTTCCGCAATACCCAGCCCGATCCCGACTACGGCGAAGGTCATCGCCGACTGGTCAACAAGATCGGCCTGATCCGTGATGACCCGTCGCTTGCCGCACTCAGGGTGGCCGACTACGGCACACGCCGCCGGTTCTCACGAACCTGGCATGAAGAAGTGATCATCGGTCTGCGCGACCGGCTGGGTGACAACTTCGCCGGCACCTCCAATGTCTGGTACGCGATGCGCCACAACATCCTGCCGCTGGGCACGATGGCGCACGAATATCTGCAGGCCTGTCAGGCGCTCGGTCCGCGGCTTCGCGACTCGCAGATCTTCGGCTTCGAGATGTGGGCGCGCGAATATCGCGGCGATCTCGGCATTGCGCTGTCGGATGTTTATGGCATCGATGCCTTCCTGCGCGACTTCGACCTCTACTTTTGCAAGCTCTTCGATGGTGCCCGTCACGATTCGGGCGATCCCTTCGATTGGGGCGAGCGGATCATTGCCCACTACGAGGCCAACCGCGTCGACCCGCGCACCAAGACGCTGGTTTTCTCCGACAGCCTGAACGTGCCCCTGGCCATCTCGCTCTATCAGCGATTCGAGCATCGGGCCAAGCTTGCCTTTGGCATCGGCACCAACCTCACCAACGACCTCGGTATTTCGCCCTTGCAGATCGTGATCAAGATGGT
>CAIKZV010000191.1 GCA_903831925.1 uncultured Burkholderiales bacterium | reverse complement strand
CCTATGCCGATTGCCTGACCACCGCCGATCGCATCGTCTATTTCAAGATGGCCGCAAGCGAAATCGCGCGGCAAATGGGCATGATCGCGAGCTTCATGCCCAAGCCCTTTTCCAATCGCACCGGCACCGGCACGCACTTTCATCTTTCGCTCGGCAGCGCGACCAGCAAGAACCTCTTTCACGACGACTCCGACAAGAACGGCCTTGGGCTGTCGACCACCGGCTATCACTTCCTCGGCGGTCTGATGAAACACGCCCGCGCGCTGTGTGCGGTCGGCGCCCCCACGGTCAATTCCTACAAGCGGCTGGTGGTCGGGCGCGCCCTGTCGGGTGCCACCTGGGCACCGGCCTATATCGCCTATGGCGACAACAACCGCACGGCCACGGTCCGCATTCCTTATGGGCGTCTCGAGTTGCGTCTGCCCGACGGCTCATGCAACCCGTATCTCACGACCGCGGCGATCATTGCCGCCGGCATGGACGGCATCCGCAACAGGATCGATCCGGGCGCGCCGATCAATGAAAACCTCTATGAATGGTCGCCCGCCAAGCTCGCAGAGCACGGTGTCGGCCTGCTGCCGCAAAACCTTGGCGAAGCGATCGACGCGCTCGAAGCCGACCCGGTCATCCGCGACGGTCTGGGCGAAGGTCTGGCCACCGAGTTCATTCGCTTGAAGCGCATGGAGTGGGTCGAGTATTCGCGCCATGTCTCCGAGTGGGAGCGTGATCGCTATGTTGAATTTTTCTGACCCTTTGAAGGACATGGCGCGATGTGCGGCATTGTGGGATTACTGATCAAAAAGCCCGAGCTGCGAGACCGGCTCGGTGAATGGGCGACGCCGATGCTGATCGGCATGACCGAGCGCGGGCCCGATTCGGCCGGCATCGCGGTCTATGGCGAACCGGTGGCCGATGGCCTGCGCAAGATCAGCCTGCATGCGCCCGCCGGCTTCGACTGGCCGGGCTTGCAGCGAGAGCTTGCCGATGTGGCGGGCTTCGAGGTTCGGGCCAATCATGCGGTGCTCACCACCTCGGCCGATCCGGTGGTGCTGCGCGCCTGGTTCAAGCTCACTCATCCGACGGTGCATGTGCTGTCGGTGGGGCGTGCGATCGATCTCTACAAGGATGTCGGCACGCCGGCGCAGATCGCCGATCGCTATGGCATGGCCGGCTTTCGCGGCACGCATCTGGTGGCGCATACCCGCATGGCCACCGAGTCGGCGGTCACGCCCGAAAACGCGCATCCCTACACCGCGGGCGAAGACTGGTGCCTGGTGCATAACGGTTCGCTGTCCAATCCCAACAGCCTGCGCCGTCAGCTCGAGCCGCTGGGCATCGCCTTCGATGGCGATTGCGACACCGAGGCGGCCTGCCGGTATTTCGAGTGGCGCATGCGCGAGGGCGATTCGCTTGAGCAAGCCCTCAACAAGGGCTTCGACGAGCTTGATGGGTTTTATACCTTTCTGATGGGCACGTCAGATGCGCTGGCCATCGTTCGCGATGGCTTCGCCTGCAAGCCGGCGCTGGTGGCCGAGACCGACGACTGGGTCGCAATTGCATCCGAATACCGGTCGCTGGCGCATCTGCCGGGTGTCAAGGGTGCCACGCTCTTCGAGCCGCAGCCCGAGCGCATCTACGCATGGCGGGCCCAGGCATGAGCGGCGCCGCGATGGTTACATCGTTAGCAGGTGGACTCGTCAGTTTCGATCTGGCGGCAACGCCTTTGCGCGAGGTCAATCAGTTCCTGCACACCGGGCTGGGTCAGACCACGCAGGTGCGCATCGACAACCCCGATGGCGCGCATTCGATTGCGGTGGGCATGGATGCGCCGGTGCAGATCGATATCGCCGGCAATGCCGGCTATTACGCCGCCGGCATGAACAAGCATGCCAGCGTGACCGTGCATGGCAATGCCGGCCCGTCGGTGGCCGAGAACATGATGTCGGGCACGGTGCGCGTGAAGGGTTTTGCCTCGGTGGCTGCTGCTGCCTCGGCCCATGGCGGTCTGCTGGTGGTCGAGGGCGATGCGGGTCTGCGCTGCGGTATTTCGCTCAAGGGCGCCGACATCGTGGTCGGCGGATCGGTGGGCAGCTTCTCGATGTTCATGGCGCAGGCCGGTCGGCTGGTGGTGTGCGGCGACGCAGGCGATGCCCTGGGCGACTCGCTCTATGAGGCGGTGATTTACGTGCGCGGCGAGGTGAAGTCATTAGGCGCCGATGCCCGCTTCGAGCCCCTGACCGAGGCCGATATTGCGGCGCTTTCGGCACTGCTCGATCAGGCCGGTCTGCATGACAAGGACGGCAAGCCTTTTGACCCGCGCAGCTTCAAGCGAATTGCTTCGGCGCGCGAGCTTTATCACTGGAACGTCGATGCAAACCAGGAATATTGAGCGATGAAAATTCAGCGCGAGGAAAGCTGGGGCTATGACCGCCGCATTCTCGATTACATCCAGAACGCCTCGGCCACCGGGCTCTACGAGATCCGGGGGCTGGGTGCCAAACGGCAACTGCCGCATTTCGACGATCTGATTTTTCTGGCGGGGTCGCTGTCGCGCTATCCGCTGGAGGGCTATCGCGAGCGCTGCCTGACCAGCACGGTGCTGGGCACCCGCTTTGCGAGCAAGCCGGTCGAGCTCGCGATTCCGATCACGATCGCCGGCATGAGCTTCGGCTCGCTGTCGGCCAATGTGAAACAGGCGCTCGGGCGTGCGGCAAGCGAGGTCGGCACCTCGACCACCACCGGCGACGGCGGCATGACCGAGGACGAGCGGCGCGCCTCAAAGACCCTGGTCTATCAGTGCCTGCCCTCGCGCTATGGCTTTAACCCCGACGATGTGCGGCGCGCTGATGCGATCGAGGTGGTGATCGGTCAGGGCGCCAAGCCCGGTGGCGGCGGCATGCTGCTGGGGCAGAAGGTCAATCCGCGGGTGGCTGCGATGCGCACGCTGCCCGAGGGTGTGGACCAGCGTTCGGCCTGCCGCCATCCTGACTGGACCGGCCCCGACGATCTGGCCATCAAGATCCGCGAGCTGCGCGAGATCACCGACTGGAAGACGCCGATCTATGTGAAGGTGGGCGCCACGCGGGTCTTCAACGACGTCAAGCTCGCGGTCCATGCCGGTGCCGATGTGGTCGTGGTCGACGGCATGCAGGGCGGCACCGCCGCCACCCAGACGGTGTTCATCGAGAACGTCGGCATCCCGACCCTGGCGGCGGTGCGTCAGGCGGTCGAGGCGCTCGAGGACATGAACATGAAAGGCACGGTGCAGCTGATCGTCTCGGGCGGCATCCGCACCGGCGCCGATGTGGCCAAGGCGCTGGCGATGGGCGCCGATGCGGTCTCGATCGGGCAGGGCGTGCTGATGTCTTTGGGCTGCAACAGCGACTCATGGGTAAAGGGCGCGGACCCGGTCACCGGCAAGGGCGGTGAGCATGTCTCGGCAATCGATGACTATGCTGCGCTTGGCACCGCGCCGGGCTTTTGCCATCACTGTCATACCGGTCGCTGCCCGGTGGGTGTGACCACCCAGGATGCGGTGCTCGAGCAGCGCCTGCAGCCACCGGTTGGCGCGAGCCGTGTGCGCAATTATCTGAACACCATGGCGATGGAGTTGAGCACGATTGCGCGCGCCTGCGGCAAGCAGAATGTCCATCACCTCGAGCGTGAGGATCTGGTGGCACTCACCATCGAGGCAGCCGCAATGGCCGGTGTGCCGCTGGCCGGTACGAGCTGGATTCCGGGGCGCTGAGCGGCGATGGTGCGAAGGCGAAGTGCGTCATGCACTTCGCCGGTGTGGCCGCACTGTATTGGGTCGGTTTGCGCGGATTGATGCCTTGAATCGCTGGCCCGCATCTTGCGGATAACAGGTTTTTCAGTCACTCACAGGAATGCTTTCGATGTCTTCTTCACTGCCCGATTTACATCCCGCTTGCGCGACGCTTTTCACGCCTGCTGATGCCGGCACTGCTGGCGCAGCACCCAACGGTCATCGCCGCCGTCTGCTGCTTGGTGCGGCTGCGCTGGCGGGCACGATTGCCGGTGCACCTGCCATCGCGCAGGCCCGACCGAAACTCACCATCGGCTATTGGCCGATTGCTGGTGGTCTCGCCTTTTTCGCGGCGATCGAGCGCGGCTTTTTCAAGGACGCAGGCCTCGATGTCGAGGCAGTGAAATTTGCAGGCCCCAATCAGGTGGTCGAGGCCCTTATTGCCGGACGGATCGACGGCTCGGCCAACGGTACCGCCTCGACCGCGCTCGCGCTCGGCGACGCGCAGGCACCGGGCTTGCTGAAATTCTTCTGCACCAACTACGCTAACGCCACCCATGTGCTTGATCACATCGTCGTGGCCAAGGACAGCCCGATCAAGACGATCAAGGAACTGGCCGGCAAGCGCTTTGCGTGCGGGCCTGGCATCAACAACATCACGCTGGCCAAGGCGGTGCTCGAAGGCGCCGGTGTGGCTGACCCCAAGGTCACCGAGCTGCCGCTCGGTCAGTTGTTGCCCTCAATTGCCGCCGGTCAGATCGATGCCGCCTATGTGCTCGAGCCCACCGCGGTGATCGGTCGCAAGCAGAACATTTCGCGCATCCTCGAGACCGCCGTGATCTCGAAATATGTGCTGGGCAATGCCAATACGCCCTGGCATGGCGGAGCAGCCTCCTTGCGGGCCGAGTCGATCCAGAAAAACGCCGCTGTCATTCCGAAGTTTCTCGAGGCCTATGCCCGTGGCGTCGACTATGTGCGCAAGTCGGGGGTCGAGGCCAATCAGTATCTGAAAGGCTATACCGCGATCGAGGGTGACCTGATCTCGGAGGTGCCGCTGTCGGGCTACAAGATGTACAACGAGATGACTGCCGACGACTACGCGGCGATGCAAAAGCTGTTTGATCTGTTTGCCGACAGGAAGGTCTTCGAAAAGCGGCTGATGGCGCAACCCTTGTTTTACAAGGCATGAGCGGCATGCGGTCGGGGGTGATCAGCCCGCGCTGGCTGCCCCTGGTCGGGCCGGCGGTGCTGCTTGGGGTCTGGGCGCTGCTGGTGGCCACCAAGGCGGTGAGTCCGATTCTGTTGCCCGGCCCCGGCGTCACCTTGCAGCATCTCTGGACGGTGACCGTGGGCGGCAGCATGGCCTTCGATTTCGGCGCGACACTGCTGCGTACCGCGCAGGCCTTTGCGATCGCGACCGTCATCGGTGTGCCGCTGGGCGTGGCGCTTGGCAGTTCCGAGCCGATCTATCGCAGCGTCGAGTTCCTGATCGATTTTTTCCGCTCGACGCCGTCGAGTGCGCTGATCCCGCTTTTCATGCTCTTTTTCGGCATCACCGATTTCAACAAGGTGGCGATCGCCGCGTTTGCGGCAGTGCTGGTCGTGATGTTCAACAGCGCTTATGGCGTCATGAATGCCAAGCGCACCCGGATCATGGCGGCTCAGGTGATGGGCGCGTCGCGATGGCAGACCTTTCGCGACGTGCTGCTCTGGGAGAGTCTGCCGCAGACCTTCATCGGTCTGCGCAGCGGCATCAGCCTGGCGCTGGTGATTGTCGTCGTGGCCGAGATGTTCATCGGATCCGAGAACGGACTCGGCCACCGGATCATCAATTCGCAGCAGGTGCTCAATGTGAAGGACATGTACGCGTCGATCCTTGCGGCCGGCGTGCTGGGCTACCTCCTCAACGTGCTCTTCCTGCTGCTCGACAAGCGGGTGGTTCACTGGAGCGGGCGCGCATGAGTCCCGGTACGACGCAGATCACCATTCGCGGCCTGTGCAAGAACTTCGGTGCCGCGCCGCTCTATCGCGACTTCGATCTCGACATTGCGCGCCATTCGATCGTGAGTGTTTTCGGCCCGAATGGCTGCGGCAAATCGACGCTGATCAACATGGTTGCCGGGCTGATGCCCTTCGATCGGGGCGAAGTGCTCTTCGACGGCAAGACCCTGCGCGAGACCCGCATCGGTTATGTGTTTCAGAACTATCGCGACGCGCTGTTTCCGTGGCGCCGGGCGATCGACAACATCCGCTATCCGCTCAAGCTGGCCGGCCAGTCCGCGCGCGACGTCGAGCGTCGGGTTGAGCAGCTGGTCGAATCGTTTCAGGTCACCTTCGATCTGAACCGCTATCCCTACGAACTGTCTGGTGGTCAGCAGCAATTGGTGTCGATCATGCGGGCGCTGGCGCCGCAGCCCGAGGTCCTCTTTCTGGATGAGCCCTTCTCGGCGCTCGACTATGAGATGACGCTCTTCATCCGCGACCGGCTGCAGCAGGTGTTCATCGAAACCGGGACGACCATGGTGCTGGTGTCGCACGATCTTGAAGAGGCGGTGTGGCTGGCCGACACCATCGTGCTGCTCACCAGACGTCCGACCCAGGTCGCCGAGGTGCTGACATTCGATGCCCCCCGCCCCCGCGATATCGCGAGCCTGACCGATCCGGTTTTCCTGCGCACCAAGGCCCGCGCGCTGGAGGTGTTTCAGCGTGAGGTCCGCAAGGCCGAAGGACAAGCCTGATGCCTGTGTCGTTCAATAAGGGATGTGGCTGATGAGCATTCATGATCAGGACCGGGTGGGTGCCTTCATGCCCGCTTCGCCGGTCGAGCGCGACGGTGCGCCGGCCGGACCCCTGGCAGGGCTGGCCTTCGGGCTCAAGGACCTCTTCGACGTGTCCGGTGTGCCAACCGGTTTCGGTCACCCGGTCTGGCGCTCGTCCCACCCTGTGCCGCAGGCCGACTCGGTGGTGCTCACGCGCCTGCTGGCGGCCGGTGCCCGACTGGTCGGCAAGACCCATTGCGACGAGCTGTGCTACAGCCTCAATGGCGAGAACCCGCACTACGGCACACCGGTCAATTCGGCCGCGCCCGATCGCCTGCCGGGTGGCTCATCGAGCGGCTCGGCCGCCGCGGTGGCGGCAGGACTGGTGCCCTTTGCGGTCGGCAGCGACACCGGCGGCTCGGTGCGTGTGCCGGCAAGTTATTGCGGTGTCATCGGCATGCGAACCACGCATGACGCGGTGCCGCTCGAGGGTGCGGTGCCCTTTGCGCCCAGCTATGACACCGTGGGGTGGTTTGCCCGTGACGCGGCGCTGTTCGAAAAGGTGGGGCGCGTTCTGCTGGCCGACAGCGCGCCGGCTGGCGCGCCACGCCGTCTGCTGATTGCGACCGATGCATTGGCGCGTGCCCTGCCCGAGACGGTGTCGGCCATGGCGCCGACGCTCGAACGAATCGCTTCACGCTTCGGATCGGTCGCCGACGTCACGCTCAACCCTCAAGGGCTCGAGCCCTGGATGCAGGATTTCCGGCTGATTCAGGGCAGCGACATCTGGGCCACGCATCAGGCCTGGATCCGATCGCTCAGCCCTGACTTCGGCGGGGGCATTCGCGAGCGATTCAAGTGGGTGTCGACGCTGACCGATGAGCAGGTCGCGCCGGCGCGCCAGCGTCGCCTCGAGATCAGATCGCGCCTGAACGAGCTGCTGGCCGACGGCACGGTGCTGGTGATCCCGACCACCCCCGGCATTGCGCCGCTGCGTGGATTGCCGGTGCCCGAACTCGAAGCCTGGCGCAATCGATGTCTGGGTCTGCTGTGCATTGCCGGCCATGCCGGTCTGCCGCAAATCAGTCTGCCGATGGCAAACCTTGGCGGCTGCCCGATCGGGGTATCGCTGATTGCCGCAAGCGGGTGTGACACCATGCTGCTCGACATGGGGGCATCACTATGCTGAATCCTGCAGCCATCTTCGAGGCCGGCGACCTGCTGCTCTCAAGCGGTCAGACCTATCGCGGCGCAAAGCTGTCGTATCGCACCTACGGCACGCTGTCGGCGGCCCGCGACAATGTCGTGCTCTATCCGACCTCGTATTCGGCGCAGCATCCCGACACGCAATGGCTGATCTCGCCGGGTGGCATCCTCGATTCCGACCGCTGGTTCGTGATCATTCCCGACATGTTCGGCAACGGCCTGTCGTCGTCGCCCAGCAATACGCCCGAGCCCTTCAACGCCAGCCGCTATCCGCACTTCAGCATCCTCGACAATGTGCGGGTGCAGCGCCGGCTGCTGCGCGAGGTCTTCGGCATCGAGCGGCTCAAGATGGTCTATGGCTGGTCGATGGGCGCGATGCAGGCCTATCAGTGGGCCTCGAGCTTTCCGGATGAGGTCGAGCGCATCGCGGTGGTATGCGGCGCGGCACGCTGCGCGCCGCACAACTATGTCTTTCTCGAAGGCGTGAAGGCGGCGCTTACCGCCGACCCGGCCTGGCGCAATGGCGCCTTCGATGCCAAGCCCGAGCGCGGCCTGCGTGCGATGGCGCGGGTCTATGCCGGCTGGGCCTTGTCGCAGGCCTTCTACCGCGACCGGCTCTGGACGCAGCTGGGCTACAGCTCGCTCGAAGACTGGCTGGTCGGCAACTGGGAGGGCAACTTCCTGCGCCGCGACGGCCTTGATCTGCTCGCCCACATGCATACCTGGCAGCACTTCAGCATTGCCGACGATCCGGTGCATGGCGGCGATTTCGAGCGGGCCCTGCGCGCCATCACCGCTCAGGTGCTGCTGATGCCGTGCAATACCGACCTCTATTTCAGGCTCGACGACAATGCCCGCGAGCTGCCGCATCTGGCGCGCGGGCAACTGGTGCCGATCGAATCCGACTGGGGGCATCGCGCCGGCAATCCGGTGCATCGCGGGCCGGATGAGGCCTTCATCCGCGATCAGGTGCACGCGCTGCTGGCACGATAAGCTGTCGTCCGGATCGGCCGGGGGCGGCCGCGCACAGGACTTCCCAGCATGGACAACACCGCGATCATCGACACCGTCAGGGGCTGGGTCGCCGCATCGCGGCGCATCGTGGTGCTCACCGGTGCCGGCATCTCGACCGACTCGGGCATCCCCGATTTTCGCGGGCCGCAGGGCGTCTGGACCCGCAATCCGCAGGCCGAAAAGCAGTCGACCCTGCAGAACTATCTGGCCGACGCCCAGGTGCGGCAGGCCGCCTGGCGCGGACGACTCTCGCATCCGACCTGGACCGCGCAGCCCAATGGCGGCCATCGTGCGCTGGTTGCGCTCGAATCGCGGGGCGCACTGCACGCCCTGATCACGCAGAACATCGATGAGCTGCATCAGATCGCCGGCAACAGCGCCGACAAGGTGATCGAAGTGCACGGCACGATCCGGCGGGTGATGTGCTGGCAGTGCCAGCGGCGCTGGCCGATGCTTAAGGTGCTCGAGCGTGTGCGGGCCGGCGAAGCCGATCCGCATTGCCTCGAGTGCGGTGGCATTCTCAAGAGCGACACCATCTCGTTTGGTCAGGCACTCGTGCCCGATGTGATCGACCGCGCCTTTACCGTGGCGGGCGAGGCCGATCTGATGCTGGCGATTGGCAGCACGCTGCAGGTTCAGCCGGTGGCAGGCGTGGTGCCCGCCGCGCGCCGGGCGGGCGCGAAGATCGTGATCGTCAATGCCGAGCCGACTGCCTGCGATCCGATTGCCGATGCGGTGCTGCGCGGCTCGATCGGCGAGATCCTGCCGGCAATCTGCGGCGGGTGAGCACTCATGCGGCCGGGGTAAGCTTCGCCGTCAACGACAGACCCCCTCGACCCACACCGCAAGGAGCGCGACATGAGCGACGCAGCCACCCCTGATGACGACACCGGCATCCTCTACAAGGTCGATTCGGGTGTCGCCCAGATCACCTTCAATCGTCCCGAAAAGCTCAACGCGCTCACGCCGGCGATGCTCGGTGCGTTCTTCGAGAAGGTCGATGCGGCCGCGGTCGATCCGCAGGTGCGGGTCATTGTGATCACCGGTGCCGGTAGAGGGTTCTCGGCCGGACTCGATCTGAGTGTGATCGGCACGACCAAACCGGGTGAGGGTGGCTCCGGGCGCGTCGACCAAGTCGCTCCCGGCGAGATCAGCCGCCAGTGGGGCGACGACATCGGTCCAGGTCTGGCGCGCTTTTTCAGCGGCGGCTGGAACGGGCTGATCAATTCGCGCAAGCCCACGATCGCCGCAGTCAACGGCGCGGCCTTCGGCTGGGGCTTCATTCTGTCTCTGCACTGCGATATCCGCTTTGCCTCGAGATCGGCGCTCTTCAATGCCACCTTCGCGCGTCTGGGCGTGCCGGCCGAAAAGGGCGTCGGCTGGCTGCTGACCCGTCTGATCGGCACCGCGCGCGCGGCCGACCTGCTCTACACCGCCCGCCGATTCGATGGCGCCGAGGCCGAGCGGCTCGGGCTGGTCAATGCGGTGCTCGATGACGACCAGCTGATGGCGCATGTCACCGCCTATGCGCGCAGCATTGCGGCCAATGCCGCGCCGCGCTCGCTCGCCGCCATGAAGGCGCAGATCTGGACCGCGATCGACGACAGCTACGACGAGGCCTTTGCGGCGGCCAACCGCGAGCAGGACCGTGCGGTGGCCACCGAAGATTTTCGTGAGGGCATCACCAGCTACCGGGAAAAGCGCGCTCCCGTCTTCAAGGGGAAGTGATCGGTCCGGTGCTGCCGGATCGCAGAACGGTGTGCGCGGTCAGCCGGCGGTACCGGGCCGTGCCTGCGACCGTGCCACCTCATCAAGCACGTCCTGCAGACGGATGCGGTCGATCGGTTTGGTGAGGTAGCCGTCCAGGCCGGCTTGCAGCCCGGCATGGATCTGCTCTTCGAGCGCATCGGCGGTCAGCGCATGGATCGGTGTGCGCCCGAGAGCCGGGTTGGCGGCTTCGCGCTCACGGATTTCGCGCGTGGCCTCGAGCCCGCTCATTACCGGCATCTGGATGTCCATCAGGATGATGTCGAAGCTGGCCTGTTCGAAATGCGCGAGCGCTTCCTTGCCGTCTCCCGCCAGCACCACCTCGTGATGCCAGCGCTCGAGCAGTTTCGTCATCAGCTTCTGGTTGACCGTGTTGTCTTCGGCCACCAGCACCTTGAGTGAGCGGTTCGTGGGGCCGGCTTGCGCGATCGCGGCCTGCGCCGACTGTGCGCGCAATTCGTCTTCTGAAGCGGGTGGTGCGACCTCGAGCGGCAGATGGACCAGAAAGATGCTGCCCTCGCCGGGCACACTGCGAACCGAAATCACGCCTGCCATCAGGTCGACCAGTCGACGGCAGATGGTCAGCCCCAGCCCGGTGCCGCCAAAGCGCCGTGTGGTCGAGGCATCTTCCTGGGTGAAGGCTTCGAAGATCGCGCGCTGCTTTTCGCTGCCGATGCCGATGCCGGTGTCGCGCACCGCGAAGTCGACGCCGATCCGCTGCCCATCGGGCCGATGGGCCGTGACGCTGAGCTCGACCTCGCCGGTGTGCGTAAATTTGATCGCATTGCCCAGCAGATTGTTGAGGATCTGCCGGATGCGGCCCGGGTCACCGACGAGCCGCTCGGGCACATCGGCACCCATGCGCAGGATCAGATCGAGCCCCTTGTTCCGGGCATTGACTTCCTGCGGCCGCAGCAGCGTACTCAGTTCGGTGCGCACATCAAAAACAATGTGATCGATCTTGAGCTTGCCCGCTTCGATCTTCGAGAAGTCGAGGATGTCGTCGACGATGCCGAGCAGCCCGTCGGCCGAGCTTCTGACGATGTCGAGATATTCGCGCTGTTCGGGGTTCAGCGCGGTGCCCAGCGCCAGGTCGGTCATGCCGATGATGCCGTTCATCGGCGTACGGATTTCATGGCTCATGGTGGCCACGAAATCGGATTTGATCCGGTTGGCCTCTTCGGCACGCAACACGCTCTTGCGCAGGGCCTCGGCCATTTCTTCGAGTCGGGCGGTGTTGTCGCGCAGATCCCGTTCGAGCTGCTTGCGGCGGGCGATTTCGCTGGCTTGTGCAGAGTTGTCGCTCTCCAGGCGAATCGTGCGCCTTCGCTGGCGCTCCAGCGCCAGTGCGGTCAGCAAAAGCAGAAACGGGAAGATCGCCAGAAACCGCAGATAGGATGGTGTGGCGCTGCCCACGCCATCGAGCTCTTCACGATCGATGAGGGTGACCAGCGACAGCGGCGTGCCGGGCACCGGTGTACGGATCAGGAAACCGTCGGCCGTGGAGACGTCCGACTGCGGCAGGCGCACGGCTTTTTCGAGACGGTTTTCGGGCAGATCGGCGAGCGACTTCACGAACTGCGCAGGCAATGTCTTGCCGCTTTGGGGCGTCGACAGCGCGAGCCCGTCGGCCGAAACCAGCATTTCCTTGTAGCCGCCACGCCCGCCGGTGGTGTCGGTCGATATCAGCTGTCGCGAAAGATGTCCGAGCGTGCCGATCGTCACGATCGCGCCGCGCTTTTTGTCCTTGTGCATGACCGGTGCACTCGCGATCAGACGATCGTTCTTCGCATCGAAGGCCAGCGTGACTTCGGTCTCCATGGTGGCGGGCAATTCGCTCGGCTGATCGCCGGCACGAACGTCAGAGAGCACGTCACCGGTCTCGTCCAGCAGTGTGATCCTGGTGTAAGCCGCGCTGCCGGTGCGGTTTCGCTCGCTGATATGACGCTCGAAGCGGCTGTCGATGCCCGAAAGGCTGGTCGCCAGACCGTATTGCATCGACATGCCGAGGTCACGGTTTACAAGGTAGGTCTCGAGCTCGGGGCTTGCGGCCAGATCCTTGACCTCGATCAGCCGCTGGGCCATGACATCGCCAAGCGCCGAGGCACGGCGCTGGCTGTCGGCGATCACACGTTCCTGTCGTGACGCGCGCAGCTGGCTCTGCGACTCGAAGATGTTCCACAGCAGGATGACGCTGTAGACGCTGAAAGCGATCGCCAGGATCAGCGGCCAGCGTGGCGCTATCCGCTCGACCAGTTTCATGGGTTGACCAACCATCTCAGCCGCGCTGCATCATCCGTCAAACAACTTCAGCGGCTCAGATCTTCCGGGAAAAGAAGTCAGGGAAATAGCGGCGGATGCCCGGAAAATACTTGTCGACCAGTTTGTCGTAGCTGCCGTCGGCCTTGATCTTGACCAGGTATTCGTCGAAGGCCTGGCGCAATTGCGGGGCGTCCTTCGGAAAGGCTGCGGCCAGTTCCTGATGCTCCGAAATCGGACCGAGCACCTTGATCTTGCCCGACCACTTCTTCAGGTCGAGGATGGCATCGGGCACATCGAGCAGCGTCAGTTCGGCTTCATTGTTGATCAGGGCCGGGATCATCTCGTTGAGGTTGGTGCTCTTCGAGTAGGCCTTGAGGTCGATGCCGACTCCCTTGAGGCCGTAATTCGCCGGATCGAGACAGGTGCGCTCCATCACCAGCAGACTGTTCTTGCCGATCATCGCCTTGGTCTCGACGATGTCCTTCTCCAGGCTGTCAGTGCCCTTGATCGGCTTGAAGGCGGAATCAGCCCTGGCCACCAGCAGCACCTGCGAGGGGAAGGTCGGCTTTGAGAACAGCACCACCGCTTCGCGCCAGGGCAGCATGGTGAAGCCGGTGGCAATCATGTCGCCCTTGACCGGGAAATTACCCTCGAGCGTGACCTCGGCGCCCTTGCGCACCACGTCCTTGCCGAGCAGGTCGCGAAGCACGTTATAGAAGTCGGTGTAGACCAGCGTGTATTTCACGCCGATATGTTTGGCAAAGCCCTGCGCCAGTTCGACATCGAAGCCGTCGCCGGCGCCGGTCACGAAATTGGCATAGCGGATGCCGAGGTGGCGCAATTCGCCGCGTGCCTGGATTTCTTTCAGGTCGGCTGCCCAGAGGGTGTTGCACAGGCCGGCGAGCAAAAGCGCCGTCAAGGCGCCGCGGAATCGTGAAAAGCGTGTCATGTGTTTGCCTCTTTGTGTCATTACATCCGTAATGACGAGGCGTGACGATGCCTTTGTTCACGAACAAGCACAAGTTTGGACACAATTTTTCGATCGGCGGCGGTTTGCCGATTCAGCCGCCCCGATGCGACCCCTCGGTACGGAGGGGTCGTCCGGCCACTCAGCCTTTGAGTTCGAGCCCCTGCATCGAGCCGTCCTTGCGCCACTTGTCCCAGATCTTGAGAAAGGCCATCGGTCCGCGCCAGAAGGGCGAGTTGCGGGCAATGCGTTCGTTAGGCTGGCCTTCGTTGTTGTAGTAACCCGGCGTGCATTCGTTCAGGAAGGGCTGTCGCATGCGGGCGAGCTTGACGATGCTGTTGACCCACTCGGCCTCGGCCTGTTCGCTCGCTTCGATCGTGCGAACGCTGCTCGCGCGGGTTTTATCCAGCACCCAGGCGATGTGCTGCGCCTGCTCGGCCATCATGTGCTGGAAGTTGGCGCTCTGACCCGACTGCTGGGTGGTCATCACGAAGAGATTGGGAAAGCCGCGCGTGAACAGGCCGTGGAAGGTCTGCGCACCGTCGTGCCACTTTTCGGTGAGCGTGATGCCGTCGCGGCCATGGACCTCGAAGCCCAGACGCCGGGTGAAGTCGGTGCCGACTTCAAACCCAGTGCCGAAGATCAGGCAATCGAGTTCGTATTCACGCCCGTCGACCACCACGCCGCGTTCGGTGATCCGCTCGACGCCTTTGCCTTGGGTATCGACCAGATGCACGTTGGGCCGGTTGAAAGTGTCGAGGTACTGGTCGTGAAAGCAGGGCCGCTTGCAGAACTGGTTGTACCAGGGCTTGAGCGCCTCGGCGGTGGCCGGGTCCTTGACCACCGCATCGATGCGCGCCCGCACCCGCTCCATCTTGCTGTAGTCGGCCAGCTGGATGAGTTCGGCCTCATTGCTCACGGTTTCGCCGGCGACTGCCTTGCGACGGGCCGACAGCAGGATGCCGCCGATCAGGTCGGTCCAGCCGTCATTGACCAGGTCGACCTCGAATTCGGCGCCCGAAATCACCGCGGTGAAGTTGGCCACACGCTCGCGCTGCCAGCCGGGCTTGAGACTCTTTGCCCATTCGGGGTCGGTCGGACGGTCGTTGCGCACATCGACCGAGGAGGGCGTGCGCTGAAAGACGAAGAGCTCCTTGGCGCCCGCGCCCAGGTGCGGCACGCACTGCACGGCGGTGGCGCCGGTACCGATGATGCCGACCCGCTTGTCCTTCAGACCGGTCAGGCCGCCATTGCCGTCGCCGCCGGTGTAGTCGTAATCCCAGCGGCTGGTATGAAAGGTGTGTCCCTTGAAACTGCCGACACCCGGCACACCGGGCAGCTTGGGCCGATGCAGCGGGCCGCCGGCCAGCACCACGAATCGTGCCCGCAGCACGTCCTTGCGGTCGGTCGTGACCTGCCAGCGCGCAGCGTCGTCGAGCCAGCGCATGTCGGTGATCACTGTCTGGAAGATCGCCGAGCGGTAGAGGTCGAAATGGCGGCCGATTCGCCGCGAGTGCTCGAGGATCTCGGGGCCGCGGGCGTATTTCGCAGCCGGCATGTAGCCGGTCTCTTCGAGCAGCGGCAGGTAGATGTAGCTCTCGGTGTCGCAGGCCGCGCCGGGATAGCGGTTCCAGTACCAGGTGCCGCCGAAGTCGCCGCCTTTCTCGATGATGCAGATGTCATCAAAGCCGGCTTCGCGCAGGCGCGCGGCCGACAGCAGGCCGCCAAAGCCGCCGCCCACCACCAGCACCTCGACGTCGCGCACGATCGGCTCGCGGCTGAGCAGCGGGTCGACATAGGGGTCGTCAAGGAAATGCGCGTACTCGCCGGTGACCTCGACATACTGGTCGTTGCCGTCGGTGCGCAGGCGACGGTCGCGCTCGAGGTCGTATTTGCGGCGCAGTGCCGCCGGGTCGAAGGCGAGTTCGTCGATTTCAGGCAGTTGCAGGGCGCCGGTCGGCATCGTCATTGCTCCTCAGTCAGTGGTGTCGGTGCTCGCGTCTGATGCGCGAATCAGGTCAAGTCCAAGGTCGAGTCTAGCGCCGAGTGCGTCGGGCGCGGGAGCGAGCGTTTCATCCTTGAGCATGATTCCGCTTGCCCCGAGACGTTTCGCACCCTCGAGCAGCCCGGCCAGCGTGGCCGCCGCCTGGTCATAAGTCAGACCTTCAGGGCGGATATTCGAGATGCAGTTGCGCTCGGCATCGCTGCGGCCCACGCGCGGTGCCCAGGTGAGATAGATGCCCAGGCTGTCGGGCGAGCTCAGCCCTGGGCGTTCGCCCACCAGCAGGGCCACCGCGCGGGCGCCAAGCAGTTCGCCCGCTTCATCGCCGAGCGCCACACGGGCCTGCTCGGCCAGCACCACCGGCCCGATCGACCAGCCGGGCAGCCGCGCGCGGATGGCCTTGATCATCGGCTGCGCATGACGGGTGACCGCGAGCGCCGACAGGCCGTCGGCGACCACCAGCACCAGGTCGGGCGCGGCGTTGGCGCTGTCGGCAGCCTGACGCAGACGGTCGCAACTGGCGGCATCGAGCCTGCGACCGAGGTCGGGGCGGCGCAGATACATCGGCCGGTCGGTGGCGCGGCTGTGCACGCTGATGCTGTGAAAGCCATCTGCCTGAAGCTCGATCGACATCGATGCCGCATCGAAGGCTTCGTGCACCGCATCGCGCGCCTGGGCATGCGCCAGCGAAAACGCCAGCAGCGCCGCGGTGGGCTGGCTCGCACCGGTGCGCCCGAGTGCGATGCGCGCCGGCGTGTAGGCGCGCAGCGCGGTCCAGGGGTCGGGCAGCACGAGCGCAGTGTCGGTTGGCGTCGGTTCGGCGCTCATGAAGCAATCCCCAGCAGCGGATGATCTTTGCCGGCCGACCCGAGCAGCCGGCCATGGCGGTCGGTGACCTGCATGCGCTCGAGCCAGGCTTCGAATTCGGGCGCGCGCTTGAGGCCGAGCACATCGCGCAGATAGAGCGCGTCATGGAAGGAGGTGCTCTGGTAGTTGAGCATCACATCGTCCGCACCCGGGACGCCCATGATGAAGTTGATGCCGGCCACGCCCAGCATGGTGAGCAGGTTGTCCATGTCATCCTGATCGGCTTCGGCATGGTTGGTGTAGCAGATGTCGCAGCCCATCGGCACACCGAGCAGCTTGCCGCAGAAGTGGTCTTCGAGGCCCGCGCGCACGATCTGCTTGCCGTCATAGAGATACTCCGGGCCGATGAAGCCGACCACGGTATTCGACAGCAGCGGCGCATAACGTCGGGCGACCGCATAGGCGCGGGCCTCGCAGGTCTGCTGGTCGACGCCGTGGTGGGCATTGGCCGACAGCGCGCTGCCCTGGCCGGTCTCGAAATACATCGCGTTGTTGCCGACCGTGCCGCGCCTGAGGCTTTGCACCGCATCGGCCGCTTCATCGAGCAGGGCAAGCGAGATGCCGAAGCCTTCGTTGGCCTTTTGCGTGCCGGCGATCGACTGAAACACCAGGTCGACCGGCGCGCCCATCTCGATCGCCTTGATCGTCTGCGTGACATGGGTGAGCACGCAGCTTTGCGTGGGGATCTCGAAGCGCTGACGGATATCGTCGAGCATGCGAAGCAGCGACACGATGCCCGGCAGATTGTCGCCGACCGGATTGATGCCGATGACCGCGTCGCCGCAGCCATACATCAGGCCATCGAGCACCGAGGCCAGCACGCCGCGCGGATCATCGGTCGGATGATTCGGCTGCAGGCGCACCGCCATGCGCCCGGGCAGGCCGATGGTCGTGCGAAAGGCGCTCACCACGCGGCATTTGCGCGCGGCCACTACCAGGTCCTGATTGCGCATCAGCTTGCTGACTGCGGCGACCATCTCGGGGGTCAGGCCCCAGGTGAGGTGTCGCAGGGTCTGCTCGGTGGTCGAATCCGACAGCAGCCAGTTGCGAAATTCGCCCACCGTGAGATGGGCGATCGGCGCGAAGGCGGCCTCATTGTGCTGAGACAGGATCAGCCGGCTGACTTCGTCGTCGTCGGGCGAGATGACCGGCTCGTCGAGAAAGCGGCGCAGGGGCAGATCGGCCAGGGCCATCTTTGCGGCCATTCGCTCGGCCTCGGAGTCGGCGGCCACGCCGGCGAGCAGGTCGCCCGATCGCATCGGGCCGGCCTTGGCCAGCAGGGTCCTGAGGTCGGGAAAGGCGAATCGGCTTGAACCGACGGCGTGGGCATAGGCCATGGGGATCTCGTGTGTGCAGCAAAGGTCGGGTCGGGCGATGACGCATCGTAAGCGCGATTTGGCTGCCGACCATCGGATCGCTCAGGGTCGGGCGATGCCGGGTCGGCTCGCTATACTCGCCAACCCGGTCGCTCGATGTCTGAGCGACCTGTCGAGGCTTCACCGATCAGGCCCGCTTGGCACGCATTGACCTTCCCTCTCCGGCTGTTTCGAACACCCTGCGACGATCGGCACGGCGTGTGGGGTTTGTCGCGCTGTTGCTGATGGCACTGCCCGCGGTGGCGGTCGATCGGTCGGACTCGGGCACTGCGGCCGACGCGCTGTCGCGCCGTCTCGCGGCCTGCACCAGTTGCCATGGTCCGCAGGGCCGCGCCTCGCCCGAGGGCTATCTGCCGCGAATCGCCGGCAAACCGGCGGGCTATCTCTACAACCAGTTGCGCCAGTTCCGTGAGGGTCGCCGCGCGGTGCCGGTCATGACCTGGATGGTCGACCGGCTGCCCGATGCCTATCTGCTCGAGATGGCGCAATACTTTGCTGAGCAGCATCCGCCTTATCCGCGCCCGCAAACCGTCACGCTCGATGTCGCCTCGCGCGAACGTGGTCGGCTGCTGGTGATGAATGGCGATGCGAGCCGCTCGCTGCCGGCCTGCACTGCCTGCCATGGCAAAGCGCTGCTAGGTGCGCGGCCGGCGATTCCCGGGCTGCTCGGTTTGCCGCAGGACTACCTCAATGCGCAACTCGGCGCCTGGCGCGAGGGGGTGCGCAATGCGGTGGCCCCCGACTGCATGGCGACGATTGCAAAGCGTCTGGCGCCGCAGGACATCGCGGTGATCACCGGCTGGCTTGCCTCGCAGCCGGTGCCTTCCGGTGCGCGTGCGGCGGCTGCCTTGCCGGCGGATATGCCGATCGAGTGCGGTGGGCTTGCGCCATGAGTGGCGCAGTTCGCAGGCTCGTGATCGCCGCGCTCGCGCTGCTGGCGATCGTCGCTTTCGTCGCTTTCGTCGCTTTCGTCGCGATGCGACCGTGGTCGGCGGGCCGGTCAGTCCTGTCTTTTGCACCGGGCGAGGCACCGGGCGCATCGGGCGCCCATGCCGCCCCGGGTGATCTGCTCGCCCGCGGCGCCTATCTCGCGCGGGCCGGCAACTGCGCCGGCTGCCATACCGCCCGCGGTGGCGCGCCCTATGCGGGCGGGCGGCCAATCGCCACGCCCTTCGGCACGGTCTATACCTCCAATCTCACCCCTGATCCCGAGACCGGTCTGGGCGCCTGGACGGCCGACGATTTCTGGCGTGCGATGCACGAGGGCCGTTCGCGTGACGGCCGCGCGCTCACGCCGGCCTTTCCGTACACCGAGTTCACCCGCATCACGCGCGCCGATGCCGATGCGATCCATGCCTGGCTGCGCAGCCTGCCGCCGGTGCGCGCGCCCAATCGGGCGAATGCGCTGCGTTTTCCCTGGAACCAGCCGCTGCTGACCGAACTCTGGCGGCTGGTCTATTTCAGGCCCGCCGCCTTTGTGCCGGATGACACCCGCGATGCCGCCTTCAACCGGGGCGCCTATCTGGTCGAGGTGCTCGGTCATTGCGGCGCCTGCCATACCGCCCGCGATTCGCTTGGCGGCGCGCAAGGCGTCGCGTTTGCAGGCGCCGAATTGGCCGAGCTCGGCTGGTATGCCCCCTCGCTGCTGGGCAACAGCGAGGCGGCGGTGGGTCGCTGGACGCCGGACGAGACGACCGAGTGGCTGGCGACCGGCATCAATCGCCATGCGATCGCGGCCGGGCCGATGGCGGCGGTGGTCACCGGCAGCCTGCAGCATCTGCAGCCCGACGACCTGCAGTCGATGGCGGTCTACCTGCAGGCGATTGCGCTGCCCGACAGCGGCGGTCCTCGCGTGCAGGGGCTGGGGCGCAAGCTCGTGCTCCCATCGGCTGGCGACTCGATGCTGGCAGCCGGCGAGCGCCTCTATGCCAAACACTGCGCCGAGTGTCATGGCGACAAGGGCGAGCTCGCTGCGCCCGGGTATCCGCCGCTGGCCGGCAATCGCCTCTTTGCCATGAACTCGCCGGTCAATGCGATCAGGGCAGTGCTGCATGGCGGCTTTGCACCGGCCACGCCCGCCAAGCCCCGGCCATTCAGCATGCCGCCTTTCGGGCCGCAGCTCGATGACCGTGAAATCGCCGCGATCGTCAGCTGGCTGCGCAATACCTGGGGGCAGCGCGGCACGCGGGTCGAGGCCCGTCAGGTCAATGCCCTTCGGTCGGTGCCGGTTGATTAGGGCCCAGGGCCGATCGGCCGGTGATCAGACCGAGAGGACCGTCCGGTTGCGACCCGACTGCTTGGCGCGATAGAGCGCCCGATCTGCGCGGACCATCGCATCATCGACCGATTCGTCGGGCAGCACTTGCGTCACGCCGCACGACACCGTGACCTGACCGATCGGGGATTCAGCATCGCGGGTCCTGATCCTGCCACCCGCGATCGCCCGACGGATCCGTTCGGCGACTTCGCGCGCGCCCTGCATCGGCGTGTCGGGCAGCAGCAGCACAAACTCCTCGCCACCGAGGCGCGCTGCGGTGTCCTTGCGCTGGGTAAGCGCGACCAGCGACTGCGCCACCGCGCGAATCACCTGATCGCCGAAGGCATGGCCGTAGTGGTCGTTGATGTTCTTGAAGTGGTCGATATCGACCATCACGATGCTCAAGGGCATCGCTGCATCGACGTGACTGCTGCGGATGCGCTCCAGCTCAAGATCGAATCCGCGCCGGTTCAGGATGCCCGACAGCGGATCGACCGAGGCCTGCTCGCGCGCCTGCTGCAGGGCGCCCTGCAGGCGCCCCACTTCCTGATGACCCGTTGTCAGCCGCTCGCCAAGCGTCGATAGCGAATGCGTCAGACGAAACAGATCGCTGCGCATCGCGTCAATGCGAAGCTGCAGATCGAGGACGGATGCGGCCGAGTCGAGATCGACTGCAAAGGCGTCTAGCCGATCGTCAAAGCGGCCGGCCTGTTCGTTGGCATCGGTCATCGCGGCATGGATGGTGTTCAGCACGCCGAGCAGACCACTGCCTGCCTTGATGAACGAGTCATCGCCGATGTCGGGGGCAGCCTTGTGCAGCAGCTCGAATCGCAAGTCGGTGCGATCGTCCCTGATCGACGCCACCAGCGCGCTGAGTTCGGTGTCGAGGGTGAGATTGTCGATGCAGGCGGCTTCGCGCCACAGCGCAGCCGATGCCTCGTCCGGGCGATTGCGGTGCTTCGACAGCGATGCCAGCGTTCGCAGCATCAGGCTCGAGGCATCGTCGATCGCAAAGTCAGCGTCGTGCGCCTGCGATTGCGGCGGCATACGCGGGTGCTGCAATGACGACAGGGTCAAAGAGACGGACATCAGGGGCCATTTACGGGGAGTCGGGCTAACGATGAGCCCCGCGACCGCAAGCTAAGCCCGGAAATAGCAGGATTGCCTGCCGCAGTTGCAATCCGGACATCAATTCGACCGGGCATCGACAGGCTTGGTCCGTTGGTTCGCAGCCTGTCGGCTGGCGGCAACGCCGACGGTGTGGCCTACGATAGCGCCTTGGGCTCCATGATTTGAGCCTTGATTGCGTTGAGCCATTCCTGCGGAGTTTGATCCATGCCGACCCTGATGCTGCCTCAACACGACGGCCGGCTGATGCCCTTCACAACCGCCGCGCCTCGTGCCATGACGCCTTCGCTGCGCCACCCCTTCAATCGCATCGCCTTCGCCGCGCCGCATGTGG
>CAIKZV010000190.1 GCA_903831925.1 uncultured Burkholderiales bacterium | reverse complement strand
ATGCGCGCCGATCGCGACCTTTCCGCCGGCCTTGCCTTTGAGGTACTGAGCCGCCGACAGGTGATCGGCATGCGCGTGGGTCTCGAGGATCCAGTCGAGACGCAGATCATGGTCGCGCAGATAGGCGAGCACCCGATCGGCCGAGCCGGTGCTGGTGCGTCCCGACCGGAAGGCGTAGTCGAGGACCGGGTCGATGACCGCGGCCCGTCGGCTGGCATGGTCCCAGACCGCATACGACACGGTGAAGGTGCCCGGGTCGAAAAACGCCTGGCTGGTCGTCTTGCCGGAGGCGCCGCGGCTGGTCGCGGCGCTGCTGGGGCCTGACGGGGTCGATGCGCTGGGTGCCGTGGTCATGTCTGGTTCTCCCTCGAGGTCAAAACAGTATATTGATATATAGTTTATTTACAAGTAGAATGACATCATGCCTTTTCAGACCACACCCCCTGCCAGCACGCTGGCGCGCATCGATGCCCCGCCGAACTCATCCGAGCTCTCATCCAGCCCCCGGGCAGCGGCCGCGATCGACACGCAGCGCCTGCGCCAAGCCGCCGGCCGCGCGGTGGCCGCGCTCAAGCTGCTCGGCAACGAGGACCGCCTTTTGCTTCTGTGTCAGCTGTCGCAGTCCGAGTGCTGCGTGGGCGACCTTGAGTCGCTGCTCGGCATCCGCCAGCCCACGCTCTCCCAGCAACTTGCGGTCCTGCGTGCCGATGGCGTCGTTCAAACGCGCCGTGACGGCAAGCAGATTTTTTATCGCATCGCCGACCCCGCCATCCTCGAGGTTCTGGGGGTGCTCTACCGGCTTTATTGCCCTGAGGACGAGCCAACATGACCCTCGACTGGAATGCCTTCACCCCCGGCACCGCGCTCGCAGGCGGCCTGCTCATCGGTCTGGCTGCGGCGATCTTCGTGCTGCTCAATGGGCGCATCGCCGGCATCAGCGGCATCCTTGGCGGCCTGCTTCGACCGGTCGCCGGTGACATCGGCTGGCGTGTCGCTTTCGTGGCCGGCCTGCTTGCCGCCCCGCTTGTCTGGCGCCTCTTTGCAGCGGTGCCGGCGCCGCACATCGATGCCGGCACCGGTGCGCTGGTGCTCGCAGGCCTGCTGGTCGGTGTCGGCACGCGCTATGGCGGCGGCTGCACCAGCGGACACGGCGTCTGCGGCATCTCCCGCCTGTCGCCACGGTCGCTGGCCGCGACCGCCACCTTCATGGCAGCCGGGTTTGTCACCGTGTATGTCCTTCGCCACTGGTTGGCGGCCTGATCCGCCCTGTTACCAGCCGTCGTCCTTCAAGGAGCGCCGCGATGCAAATCCTCACCTCGCTGATCACCGGGCTGATCTTCGGCGTCGGTCTGATCGTCTCCGGGATGGCCGACCCCGCCAAGGTGCTCGGCTTTCTCGACCTCACCGGCCTGTGGGACCCGTCCCTTGCCCTGGTCATGGCAGGCGCCATCGGCGTCGGCGCGGTGGCCTTTGCGATCGCCGGGCGCCGCACGACCTCCCTCATCGGCCTCGACATGAAGCTGCCCACGTCTCGCGAGCTCGACCGGCGCTTGATGGCGGGCAGCGGCCTGTTCGGTATCGGTTGGGGCATTGCCGGCTTTTGCCCCGGCCCCGGTCTGGTGGCGCTGGGCATGGGTGAGACCAGGGCGCTGATCTTCGTGGCGGCCATGATCGCCGGCATGGGGCTCTTCGAACTGATCGAGCGCCGACGGCAGGCGGGTTTGCTGCAGGCCGCGCAGACACGCGCCTCGGCGCGATGACGACGGCTGGCGTCTGGCTGGCCGTCCTGGCGACGGTCATGGCGCTGGTCGCGTATGAAGTGTCGCTCGCACTGGCGCAGCGCCGTGAGCCGCTGCGTCTTGCCCGCAGTGCTCACGCCACGATGCGTGAGGAGTGGTTCAACGCGGTCTCGCGCCAGCCGGGCTCCGAGATTCTGGCGGTCCAGACCCTGCGCAATTCGATGATGTCGGCCACCATGATCGCCTCGACCGCCGCGCTCGCCCTGATGGGTACGGCGGCTCTCACCGTGCCATCGCTGAACGCGAGTTATCACGACGCGCTCACCGATGCCCTCGTGATCGAGCCGCGAACCGTCCTCGATCTCATGCTGATGACGATGCTCTTCGCTTCGCTGCTGTCGTCGGCCATGGCGGTGCGCTACTACAACCACGCCGGCTACATTGTTGCGATGCCGGTGGGCAGCGAAGCGCGCGCCCGCTGGCTTGGGGTCGGTATCCGCTATGTCCGCGAGGCGGGCCTCCTTTACAGCTGGGGCTTGCGCCATCTGATCCTGGTGGCGCCGATTGTCGCCGCGATCGCCTATCCGCTCGCCGGGCCGATCATGGCCGTCGCCCTGATCACGGTCTTGCGCGGCTTCGACCGAGTCGGCACACCGGTTGCATCGATCGAATAAGGCGTCAACCGGCAGCAAGCATGCTGCGACGCGACAAATTCATCACTTTCCCTCACGATCCTTTTTGACCGGCTCAGTTCGATCGCCTATACTTCGCCGTCTTTGCCGGCCGGCCGTCCGACTGCACTTCAAGAATGTTTATCGCAGTCGGTCTGCAAGTCGCCACAGTCGCGGTGCTCGGTCTCCTGACCGGGCTCATCTTCGACTGGCACAGCGCCGAATTTCTGGTGCTCGGCGGCGTGGCAGCAATCATCCCGAACGGCCTGTTCGCTTTGCGACTGGCAGCCAAACGGGGACGAACCGCCGAGTCCTATCCGGCTGTGTTTTTCCTCGGCGAGTTCGCGAAGATCGGCCTGACGGTCGCGCTGATTGCGCTGATCGCCAGATCGTTCGAGTCGCTGAACTGGCTGCCCATGCTGATCGGTCTGATTGCTGCATTGCAGGCACCGCTGTTTGCGCTTCTCTGGGTGCGCGAACCAAGCAAGTAATGCAGCAAGAGCACCTCGACGAACCGAAACGCCTCATCGACCGATTTAGCGACAGACTTAGCAGACCATGGCCGACGCCGAGCACGCCCCCACAGCCTCCGAGTACATCGTCCATCACCTGACGCATTTCAATACCTCGGGCCATCCCCAGGAAAAGGTGATCGATTTTTCGCTCGTGAACCTCGACACGGTGTTCTGGGCGGTGCTGATGGGCCTGATCAGCTGCTTCCTGATGTACCGCGCCGCCAAGGCAGTCACCTCTGGCGTTCCGGGTCGCTTCGTCGGCGCCATCGAATCGGTTGTCGAGTTCGTCCATGAGCAGGCGCGATCCATCGTCAAGGGCGACATCACCTACATCGCCCCGCTGGCGCTGGTGTCCTTCGTCTGGATTTTCTTCATGAACGCCATGGACTTCATCCCCCTCGATCTGATTCCCAAGATCTGGGAGAGCATCCACGGCGCCACCGGTGGCGATCCCCACCATGCCTACATGCGGGTCGTCCCCACCGCCGATCTGAACGCCACGCTGGCGATGTCGCTGGTGGTGCTGGGCGCGTCGATCTATTACGGCATCAAGGCCAAGGGTTCGGGCGGCTTTTTCCATGAGCTGGTTTCGGCGCCCTTCGGCTCCGGCATCTTCCTGGCCCCGGTCAACCTGCTGATGCAGCTGATCGAATATCTCGCCAAGACCATTTCGCTCGGCATGCGACTGTTCGGCAACATGTTCGCCGGCGAACTGATTTTCATGCTGATCGCCCTGCTCGGCGCTTCGGCCACCTGGTGGGGAGCAGGTCTGCACATCCTCACCGGTCTGGGCTGGGCCATCTTTCACATCCTGATCGTGGCGCTGCAGGCCTTCATCTTCATGATGCTGACGCTGGTCTACATCGGGCAGGCTCACGAACACCACTGATACCGCGCGAGGCCTGTCTGCTCACGCAGGTCAGACGCAAACCACGTTTCTTTTCACGCTTTAACTGTTTCATATCAACCTCAACCGCTGGACCTCGGTTCAACCTTAAGGAGTCGTCATGACCAACGTAGCTTTCGTCGCGATCGCCGCCGGCCTGATCATCGGGCTGGGTGCTCTGGGTGCCTGTATCGGCATCGGCATGATGGGCGGCAAATACATCGAGGGCGCAGCGCGCCAGCCCGAGCTCATGGACAAGCTGCAGACCAAGATGTTCCTGCTGGCTGGTCTGATCGACGCCGCCTTCCTGATTGGTGTCGGTATCGCCATGATGTTTGCCTTCGCCAACCCCTTCAAGTGATCCGGGTCAAGCGCATCGCCATGCCCGTCACCGGACTGTCGTACCAGGTCCCCTTCGGAGGAAACCGTTCGTGAACATCAACGCGACGCTTTTCGTCCAGATCGCCGTATTCCTGGCGCTCTGGTGGTTTACGGCCAAGTATGTCTGGCCGCCGATCGTCAAGGCACTCGACGAACGAAGCAAGAAGATCGCCGATGGTCTGGCTGCGGCCGACAAGGCCAAGTCCGAACTCGCCGCCGCTGAAAAGCGCGTCGAGGCCGAGATCAAGCAGGCTCGCGCCAGTGCCGCTGAAGTTCGCGCTTCCGGCGAGAAGCAGGCTGCGCACCTGGTTGAAGAGGCTCGCGCTGAAGCCGCTCGCATCGTGACCGAGGCCCGCAAGGCTGCCGAGGGCGAAGCTGCTCTGGCCGCTCAGCGCGCCAAGGACCAGTTGCGTGAACAGGTCGCACTGCTGGCGGTCTCGGGTGCCGAACGCATCCTTCGCCGTGAGGTCGATCCGTCGGCTCACGCGCAGTTGCTGGCCGGCCTCAAAGCCGAGCTTCGCTAGGACGCCGCCCTGCCATGGCCGAATCGCTCACCATCGCCCGTCCTTACGCCGAAGCTGCCTTCAAGCTGGCGAAAGACCCCCAAGCTCTGGCGCATTGGTCCGATGCGCTGTCGCGACTGGCTGCGGTTGTTGCCAGCCCGGCGGCTAGTGGTCTGCTGGGCAACCCGCGCATCAAGCATGAGCAGGTTGCGCAGCTGGTTTCTGACGTCGCCGGCAATCTGTCATCCGATCAGCTTGGGTTTGTGCGGCTGCTTGCCGAAAACGAACGGCTGACGGTGCTGCCCGAAATCGTCGGTCACTTCGAACGTCTCAAGAACGACGCCGACGGCGTGCTCGATGCCCGCATCGAGTCTGCCTATCCGCTGACCGAGCAGCAGTCGGCTGAAGTGGTCGCCGCGCTCGAGGGCAAATACGGCCGCAAGGTCAAGGCAACTGTGTCAGTCGATCCCGAACTCATCGGCGGCATCTCGATTCGCATTGGTGACGAGGTGCTCGACACCTCCGTGCGCGGCAAGCTCGCGCAGCTCGCCGATGCGCTGATGAAGTAAGCGCTGAACAAAACTCCACGAGAGAAACGAATGCAGCTCAATCCGGCCGAAATCAGCGAACTGCTGAAGAGCAAGATCCAGAACCTCGACGTTGCCGCCGACGCGCGCAACCAGGGGTCTGTCGTGTCCGTCACCGACGGCATCTGCCGCATCCACGGTCTGTCCGATGTGATGCAGGGCGAGATGATCGAATTCCCCGGCAACGTGTTCGGCCTGGCGCTCAATCTCGAGCGCGACTCGGTCGGCGCGGTGGTGCTGGGCGAATACGAGCAGATCTCCGAAGGCGACGTCGTCAAGGCAACCGGCAAGATTCTGTCGGTGCCGGTTGGCCCCGACCTGATCGGCCGTGTGGTCAATTCGCTCGGTCAACCGATCGATGGCAAGGGCCCGATCAACGCCAAGATGACCGACATCATCGAGAAGGTCGCGCCGGGCGTGATCGCCCGTAAATCGGTGTCCCAGCCGGTCCAGACCGGTCTGAAGGCGATCGACTCCATGGTCCCGATCGGCCGTGGCCAGCGCGAGCTGAT
>CAIKZV010000189.1 GCA_903831925.1 uncultured Burkholderiales bacterium | reverse complement strand
CGGCAAGGCGGGTGGCGGCATGGCCGATGGCCACTTCCTTGGTCATGCCGATCGCGCCGTGCAGCTGAACGCCCTCTTCGCCGCAACGGCGAGCGGCCGGCGACATGAAGGCCTTGGCAAGCGAGACTGCCCGCCGGCGCGCGCCGGGCGAGTCGTTGAGGCGCGCCACCGCCGCCTCGCTGATCGCGCCGGCCTGCTCAATCGCCACGAAGAGATCAACCAGCCGATGCCGGATGACCTGATTCGCGGCAAGCGTCTTGCCGAACTGGCGTCGCTGCTGCGTGTAATCGCGGGTGGTGTCGAGCACCCGCTGCATTGTGCCGACCGCCTCGACGCAGGCCAGCGCTGTGGCATGGTCGATCGCAGCCTCGAGCGCCGGCCAGGCGGCACCCCCCTGACCGAGTCGGGCGCTGGCCGGCAGCACGACCGCCTCCAGACGCAGGTCGGCGGTCTGGCGGCCGTCATAGCTCGGATAGCCGCGCCGGCGCAGCCCTGCTGCATTGGCCGGCACCGCGAAGACCGACAGGCCATCGGTGTCGCGCGGCTGCCCCGATTCGCGGGCGACGATCAGCAGGGTATCGGCGGCAGCACCGCCCAGCACCAGCGTTTTCGTCCCGTCGAGCTGCCAGCTGCCGTCGGCCATCAGGCTGGCCCGTGTGCGCACATCGAAGGCGTCGTAGCGGCCTTGCGGCTCCCAGCTGCCTAACGCCAGCTTGTGCTCGCCTGTGGCCATGCGGGTGAGCAGGTCGGCCGCACGATCGGCAGCCCCGCCCGCGGCGGCAAGCGCCGAACTCGATGCGCCCGGACGCAAGGCGGCGAGCAGCGGGGCACAGAGCCCGACATTGGCCAGCCAGGGCTCGAGCGCCATCGCGCGGCCCAGGGCCTGAGCGACGATGGCGGCATCAATGGCATCGCCGAATCCGCCGCAGTCTTCAGGCAGGCCGAGGGCAAGCCAGCCCATGTCGGCAAAGGCCTGCCAGCGCTCGCTCGAAAACCCTTCCGGGCTGGCCAGCGCGGCCTGGCGCGATTCGAAGGTGTAGTCGCGCTCGACATAGCGTTGCGCGGCGTCGCGCAGCATGGCTTGATGGTCGTCGCTGTCGACGCTTGGTGTGGCGGCAGTGGTCATGATCGATCGATTGAGGGTGACTTCAAGTGTGTCATCAGAGTCCGAGGACCTGCTTGGCCAGCAATTCATGCTGGATCTCGCTGCTGCCGCCCGCGATCGTGTAGCCGCGGGTCACGAAGCGGCGCGATGAGGCGGTCGGCGCATAGGGGTGACGCTCGATGAGGGGTGGCTCGGTGTCAGGGCCGGGCAGCTCGAAGTGGGCCTCGCTGTCCCATGCCAGGGTCTGTGGCCCGAGCGCATCGACCGTCAGCACCGCGATGTCCTGGATCAGCTGACTGCCGACCAGCTTGAGCATGCCGGTTTCCGGGCCGAGTCGCTCGCCCGACTGGGCGCGCACCCTGAATCGCAGCACGGTGGCGGCGAGCGCCTCCAGCCTGACCTCGAGTTCACTGAAGCGCCTGCGAAACCACGGCCGCTGGAAGAGCGCCACGCCGGCTTCTTCAACCGTCTCGCCGATCGAGCGCAGCTTGGCCAGGCGCCGGCGGTTTTCGGCCACCCGTGCGAGATTGAGCCGCTCGAACTCGAGCAGGGACTTGGCGATCGTCCAGCCCTGGTTTTCTTCGCCGACCAGATTGGCGATCGGCACCTTCACCTTGTCGAGGTAGACCTGGTTGAAGAGCGGCCAGCCATGAATGCCCACGATCGGACGCAGCGACACCCCCGGTGAGGTCATGTCGATCAGCAAAAAGCTGATGCCCTCCTGCTGGCGAACCTCTGTGTTGGTGCGCACCAGGCAGAAAATCCAGTCGGCATACTGAGCGCCCGAGGTCCAGATTTTGCTGCCTTCAACCAGATAGTGTTCGCTGCCGTCGGCGTCGCGGGTGCGCGTGGCGCGGGTTCGCAACGAGGCCAGGTCAGAGCCCGATTCAGGCTCGGAGTAGCCCTGGCACCAGAAGTGCTCGACGCCGGTCATCTTCGGCAAAAAGAAATTTTTCTGCGCCTCAGTGCCATAGCGCAGCAGCACCGGCCCGATCATCTCGAAGGTGATGCCGCCGAGTTCGGGCGAATGACCCAGCACCATCTCCTCCTGGAAGACCGCCCGCTGCGCAGGGCTCCAGCCGGTGCCGCCCCATTCGCGCGGCCAGTGAGGCACCAGCCAGCCGCGGTCGCGCAGCTCGCTTTCCCAGGCAATCATGTCGGCCTTGTTCGGCTCGACGCCGAGCCTGACTTTTTCGCGCACCTGCTCGGGCAGACGCTCGGCGACGAAGGCCCGGACCTGCGCGCGAAACTGGTCGAGTTCCTGGGCAGACAGCGGAGTGTGGCTTGATGCGGTGGTGGCGCTCATGCTCGGCCTCCTCGTTGAAAGATGCGTTTTCCGATCGCCGCCCGGTGGACTTCGGAGGCGCCGTCATAGATGCGAAAGGGTCGCAGCCGCTGGGCGATCAGCGCGATCGGCTGGTCCTGGCACATGCCCACCGCACCGGTCATCTGAGAGGCGCGATCGGCCACCCGATTGAGCGCTTCCGAGACGAAGACCTTGGCCATCGACGAGGTGTGGCGGATCGACTCACCGGCGTCAAGCCTGCGGGCCACATCGGCGGTCATCAGCCGGCAGGCATAGAGATCGATATGCGAATCGGCCACCATCGCCTGCATCTGCTGATGCTCAGAGAGCTTGGCGCCGAAGGAGTCGCGCTGCACCGCATAGGCCTGAGCGATCTCGATCGCGCGGGCGGCCAGCCCGATGCCGCGCATGCAGTGAAAGAGCCGTGCGCCTTCCAGGCGCAACTGGGCATAGTCGAAGCCCTTGCCGGCCTCGCCGATCAGCGCATCGGCGCTGACCCGGCAGTTCTCGAGCACCACTTCGGCATGACCGCCATTCGAGAATGGATCGATCGAGGGAATTGCGCGGATCAGCTTCCAGCCCGGATTGCGGGTGTCGACGATGAACCAGCTTGCGCCCTCGTCGCTGCGTGCCACCACGATCGCAAAGGCCGCGCCCACCGCACCCGAGGTGAACCACTTGTGGCCGTCGAGGATCCAGTCGTCGCCGTCGCGACGCGCGCGGGTCGCGAGCATCCGTGGATCGGAGCCGACACCGGGCGAGGGTTCGGTCATCGCGAAGGCCGAGCGGATCTCGCCGGCCATCAGCGGTGCCAGCCATTGCGCCTGCTGCGAGGGGGCAGCCAGATGCATCAGCGTGTCGATGTTGGGCTGGTCGGGTGCGGCGCATCCGAGTGCACCGGCGCCGATGAAGCTGCGCCCGCATTCCTCGAAGACCCGCGCGCAGTCCTGCCAGCACAGCCCCATGCCGCCTGACTCGCGCGGCAATTGCGGCGCGACCAGTCCTTGTGCCTGGGCGAGCGCACGCAGCTCGCGGGTAACGGTGTCGAGCCATTCGACATCATGGGTGCGGCTGTAATCTTCGCGCGGAATCGCCTGCTCGTCAATGAAGGTGCGCACGCGGGCGCACAAAGCATCGAGTTCGTGGGGCGGCAGCAGAGCAGGGCGCGTGCGCGCCGGTGCGGCAAGGGCCATTACGGTTTCTCCT
>CAIKZV010000188.1 GCA_903831925.1 uncultured Burkholderiales bacterium | reverse complement strand
CGTAAGAGGTTGCATCCGAGCCGATCTGGAAGACCTGAGAGCCGGCAGCGCCCGAAAGAATCGCCTGGCCGTTGAACTTGGTCGCGTTGAGCGTGCGATCGATCTCGTCGGCCAGCTGGCGGAACTCGTTGTTCAGACTGTCGCGGTCGGTCGAGGTATTGGTCGCATTGGACGACTGCACCGCGAGTTCGCGCATGCGGCCCAGCATGTCGCTGACTTTGCCGAGGCCGCCCTCTGCGGTCTGCGCGAGCGAAATGCCGTCCATCGAGTTGCGGATCGCGACATTCATACCCCGCGCTTGGGAGTCCATGCGATTGGCAATCGCCAGACCTGCGGCGTCGTCTTTGGCCGAATTGATCCGCAGCCCGCTTGAGAGCCTGCCGATCGAGGTGGCGAGCTGGCCCTGCGATGAAGCAAGGTTTCGCTGCGCAGTGAGCGAAGGAATATTGGTATTGATCGTCTGTGCCATGAGCCTCTCCTGGGTTTGGGAACCCTGGGCGGCACCTTGCCACGCCAGCTCCCGCGATGGAGAGATCGTGCAACAGCCAGATCATCGTCATTGGGCCGAATAAAACCGGTTTTCTGCCGCTATTCGACATGGACCCAGGGCCGGTGTGCCGCTGGGACCCCTTGCGGGGGGAGCAGCACACCGGGTCCGAGGGTGCCAGGTCATTACTGTCTCAGAAGGGACAGCACGGATTGCGGTGAGGCATTGGCTTGCGCAAGCATCGCAGTACTGGCCTGCTGCAGGATCTGGGCACGCGTGAGGCGAGCGGTTTCCTGGGCGAAGTCGGCATCCATGATGCGGCTCTGTGCGGCTTTCTGATTCTCGGAGCCGATCTGCAGGTTGCCGATCACCGCGTCAAAGCGGTTCTGCATCGCACCGTATTTCGTGCGTTCAGAGTTGATGGTGGTCAGCGCATTGTCGATGTTGGTGATCGCCGTCATCGCACTGCCGCCGGTCGTGCCCGAGATCACCGAGGTGGACGCGGTCACGGTCGTGATCGTCGAACTGGCGGTCATGTCCGTGGTCGTGATCGAAAGCTGATCGGTGGTCGAGTTATTGGCACCGACCTGGAAGGTCTGGCTGCCTGCCCCGCTGCCGATGATGGCGGTACCGTTGAACTTGGTTGCCGACATGGTGCGGGTGATCTCCGCGCTCAGCTGCTGGAACTCGTTGTCCAGGCTGGTCCGGTCGACGCTGGTATTGCTCGAGTTAGCCGACTGGACGGCGAGTTCACGCATGCGCTGGAGCATGTCGCTGACCTTGCCAAGCGCGCCTTCAGCGGTCTGCGCCAGCGAGATGCCGTCGTTGGCATTGCGGATGGCGACATCCATGCCTCGGCCCTGGGCATCCATTCGAACGCCGATGCCCAGGCCGGCTGCGTCGTCCTTGGCCGAATTGATGCGAAGTCCGCTGGAAAGTCGCTCGATCGAGGTGCGCAAGGCACCCTGCGAGGCACCCGCATTTCGCTGTGCGGTCAGCGAAAGCACGTTGGTATTGATGACAGATGGCATTTTGCCGCTCCTTGGGTGAAAAAAGTTACAACTGAGTTAGATGAATCGTTCGAGCAAAGATGCTTTATTCGACTTGTTTAATTTTCCTAAGTTACTTAGGACGTAAGTTGTCTTCGGCATCATGACAAGATCTCTCCAGTCTCTTATATTTTCGGCAAAAATTGGCTTGACTTTAAAACTATTTGATCAATGACAACGAAATATCAATTTTTTATTTAGTGATTTTTTAATGAACAAACCGGATGCCTGTCTGCTTGACGGGCATCCGGCTTCTGGTTCGATCGCTGGTCTCGCAGACTCAGCCCTTGAGCAGTTCCAGGACCTGTTGCGGAATCTGGTTGGCCTGCGACAGCATGGCTGTGCCGGCCTGCTGCAGGATCTGAGCTCGAGTCAGGGCGGCGGTCTCGGCGGCGAAGTCGGCATCCATGATCCGACTGCGGGCTGCGCTCTGGTTTTCGGATGCCACCTGCAGGTTGCTGATGATGGCCTCGAAGCGGTTCTGCATCGCACCGTACTGCGATCGCTCGCTGTTGATGATGCCCAGCGCAGAGTCGATCGCAGTAATCATCGTCATCGCGTTGCCGCCGGTGGTCCCGCTGATGAGGGCGGTGGTAGCGGTGGTCACCGATGCGATCGCGCTTGCGGTCGACATGTTGGTGGTGGTTACCGTCAGCGAGTCGAATGCGGTGGCGTCGGGTCCGATCTGAAAGGTCAGTGAGCCTGCGGCGCTGCCCAGGATCGCCTGGCCGTTGAAGGTCGTGCCGCCCAGGGTGCGGCTGACCTCGCTGGAGAGCTGTTGAAACTCGTTGTTGAGGCTGTCGCGATCGATGCTGGTATTGCTGGCATTCGATGATTGAACCGCAAGCTCACGCATCCGCTGAAGCATGTCGGTGACCTTGCCCAGGCCACCCTCGGCGGTTTGTGCGAGCGAGATGCCGTCATTGGCGTTGCGCATCGCCACATTCATCCCCCGCGCCTGGGCATCCATGCGAGTGGCAATCGCAAGTCCTGCGGCATCGTCCTTGGCCGAATTGATTCGCAGGCCGCTTGAGAGGCGGGCGATCGATACGCCGAGGGTTGACTGCGAGCCCGAAAGGTTTCGCTGTGCGATCAGCGACGCGATATTGGTGTTGATGACGGACATTGCTGGCTTTCCAGAGTCTGGTTGGACGGTGGGGCAGCTGGGTCAGTCCCGCTGCACACCTTCTATTACGGCGCTGCAAGGCGGCACTTGAGGCGTATTGCGCATGGGATGCGGTCAAACCGCACGCTGCAATGAAAAAACCGGCGCCGCCTGCTATGAGGGGCCGCCGGTAAGGCGAAACTTGTGTCTGCTCGTGCAGGCATCTCTCTGTTTTTTCAGGGCAGGCGGGTGCCTGCCCTGTGGGGTCAGCCGCGCAGCAGCGCCAGCACGCTTTGCGGCGCCGAGTTGGCCTGCGCAAGCATGGCGGTACCGGCCTGCTGCATGATCTGGGCACGCGTCAGTGCAGCGGTTTCCTGGGCGAAGTCGGCATCCATGATGCGGCTCTGTGCAGCTTTCTGATTCTCGGAGCCGATCTGCAGGTTGCCGATCACCGCCTCGAAGCGGTTCTGCATCGCGCCGTATTTGGTGCGCTCGGAGTTGATGGTGGTCAGTGCATTATCGATGTTGCTGATCGCGGTCATCGCGCTGCCGCCGGTCGTGCCCGAGATCACCGAGGTGCTGGCCGTCACGGTCGTGATGGTCGAGCTGGCGGTCATGTCGGTGGTGGTGATCGAGAGCTGATCGGTGGTCGAGTTGTTGGCGCCAACCTGAAACGTCTGGGTTCCGGCGGCGGCACCGATGATGGCCTGGCCATTGAACTTGGTCGCCGACATCGTGCGGGTGATCTCCGCGCTCAGCTGCTGGAACTCGTTGTCCAGGCTGGTCCGATCCACGCTGGTATTGCTGGCGTTGGAGGACTGGACGGCGAGTTCACGCATGCGCTGGAGCATGTCGCTGACCTTGCCGAGCGCGCCTTCTGCAGTTTGGGCCAGTGAGATGCCGTCGTTGGCATTTCGCACGGCGACATCCATGCCACGGGCCTGAGCGTCCATCCGAACGCCGATGCCAAGGCCTGCTGCGTCGTCCTTGGCCGAATTGATGCGCAGGCCGCTGGACAGTCGCTCGATTGAGGTGCGCAGCGCGCCCTGTGAAGCGCTGGCATTGCGCTGAGCGGTCAGTGACAGGACGTTGGTGTTGATGACATTAGCCATGATGAAGACTCCTGAAAGGTTTTCGCCAATACAACCGAATCTGTTTATTGATTCGCCCGTTTGTCTGCGGACGCTCACGGGTTGAATCCCGATATGTGGTTATCGGGCCGCAGTCGGGCGACTTGAGAAACCTTTTGATCGTGGTGAACGACCATTCATCGCGTTTTGTCGGAAAACCCTTACGGGTTGTCGGATCCTTGCCGACGCGCCGTACAGCGCAGCCCCGATATTCGAGACTTTGCTGTGGGCGGACACTTCAATCCGTCACAACGCAGACACAACACGGATCCCAAAAATGGAAAATCAAATCGACAACCGCTGGATGACCGAGATTCGCGAAGTCAATCTCAGCTACCTGATGCTCGCGCAGGGCATGGTCCGTGCCGACAAGGCCCAGGCGGTGTTCTGCCTCGGCGTGTCCGAAGCGGTTGCCGACATCCTGGCGGATCTGAGCCCGGCACAACTGATCAAGATTGCCTCGGGCAACATGATGATGTGCCGCTTCCGTTTCGACGACGAGATGGTCTGGTCGCTGCTCTCCGAACATGGCAAGCGCAGCTCGCAGGGCCTGGACGGCAATGCCTCGCGTCTGCATGCCAGCATCGTGATGGCCGGCAATTTCGCAGAGGCGGTCTGAGATGGCCGCTCGCAGCCTGCTCGACGAAAACCGCCAGATCAAGCGCGCCATCGAGCTGATCAACCTCGGCGCGCGCCTTCAGGTGCTCGAGTCCGAAACCGATCTGCCCTACGAGCGTTTGCTGCGCCTGTATAAGGAAGTGGCCGGACGCTCGCCCTCGAAGGGGCAACTGCCCTTTTCGACCGACTGGTTCATGACCTGGCAGCCCAACATCCATTCGTCGCTCTTTCTGAACATCTACGAGTATCTGCAGAAGTCGACCGACATCGAGTCGATCGATGCGATCTCCAAGGGTTGGCGGCTGTATCGCGACGAGGTGAGTGTGCATGGCGTCGAGCCGCTGCTGTCGATCACGAGGGCCTGGCGTCTGGTGCGCTTTGTCGATTCGGGCATGTTGTGTCTGACACGCTGCAAGAAGTGCGGCGGCCGATTCGTCACCCATACCTTCGAACTCGACAAGCAGTTCACCTGCGGCTTGTGCGAACCCCCGGCCCGCGCGGGCAAGGCTTTGCGAGGCGGCTCGATTCACTGATCGACCGACGGCGCTGCGATGCCGCAGTGCCCGACGAAAGGCCGGCTGTGCTGCTCAAGTCGAATCGGGCAGCGCCGAAAAATGAATGTGAGCGCCAGAGCGCGTCGGCCATGAGGGTTCTTCCCAGATGTTTGTGATCATCGGTTATGTCGTAGTGCTGGTGGCCGTCTTCGGCGGCTATTGGCTCGCAGGGGGCAAGTTCCCGGTGATCATCAAGGCCGCTCCGATCGAGCTGGCGATCATCGGCGGCTCTGCCATTGGTGCTTTTCTGGTGGGCAACAGCGCGAAGGTCATCAAGGCCACGATCGGCGCTGTGCCGACGCTCTTCAAGGGTTCCAAATACACCAAGCCCCGCTACATGGAGCTGATGGCGCTGCTCTATGAAATTCTCGCCAAGGCCCGCAAGGAGGGCCTGATGTCGATCGAGGGGGATGTTGAAAACCCCCACGATTCACCGCTTTTTCAGAAGTTCCCGAATATTTCCGCAGATCATCATCTGGTGGAGTTCATTACCGACTACCTGCGCATGATGGTGTCGGGGAACATGAACTCGCACGAGATCGAGAACCTCATGGATGGCGAGATCGAAACGCATCACCAGGAAGCGCATGCGCCGATGAATGCGATCCAGGGTGTCGGTGACGGCTTGCCGGCTTTCGGCATCGTTGCGGCGGTGCTGGGTGTGGTCAAGACCATGGCCTCGGTTGGTCAGCCACCGGCAGTGCTCGGTCAGATGATTGCGGGTGCGCTGGTCGGAACCTTCCTCGGGATTCTGCTGGCCTATGGATTCGTGAGCCCGCTGGCCAAGCTGCTCGAGCAGAAGGCCGATGAAGGTCACAAGGAACTGCAGTGCGTGAAGATCACGCTGCTGGCCAGCCTGCAGGGCTATGCGCCTGCCATTGCCGTCGAGTTCGGACGCAAGGTGCTCTTTTCGACCGAGCGACCCTCGTTCCAGGAACTCGAAGCACACGTCAAGCAGAAGAAGGCCTGAGCGATGGCCGGCGCCGAAAAGAAGCTCCAGCCGATCATCATCAAGAAGATCAAGAAGGGTGGTCACGGCCACCATGGCGGCGCCTGGAAGATTGCCTATGCCGACTTCGTGACCGCGATGATGGCCTTCTTTTTGCTCATGTGGTTGCTGGGCTCGACGACCAAGGGCGATCTGCGCGGCATCGCCGACTACTTCAATACGCCCTTGCAGGTGGCGATGGCGGGCGGCTCGGGGTCGGGTGACAGTTCGAGCGTGCTGCGCGGTGGCGGCGAGGATCTCACCCGCACCGTCGGTCAGGTCAAGCGCGGTAGTAGTGACAGCGAGAAGAAGACCTATACCGTCAAGGCCATGGCTGCCGACATGCAGCGGATTGCCGACGAAGAGGCCAAACTCACCAAGAAGCGGATCGAACAGTCGCTTGAGCGCAATCCGCGGCTTCGCGATGTGAAGAGTCAAGTCAAGATGGACATCACCTCGGATGGTCTGCGCATCCAGATCGTCGATGACAAGAACCGGCCGATGTTCGATTCGGGCTCGACGGTGGTCAAGCCCTATATGCGCGAGCTGCTCGGCGAAATCGCCAAGGTGCTCAACGATGTCGATTCGAAGATCACCCTGTCAGGTCATACCGACTCGTCACCGTTTTCAGGGGGTGACCGCGGCTATTCGAACTGGGAACTGTCGTCTGACCGGGCCAATGCCTCGCGTCGCGAGCTGGTGGCAGGCGGCATCGCCGAAAACAAAATCTTGCGCGTGGTTGGCCTGGCGGCAATGGTGCCTTACGAACCGGCTAATCCGGATGCACCGGTCAACCGGCGGATCTCGATCGTGGTGATGAACCAGCTTGCCGAAATGCGTCTGCTGACCGGCAATGAATTGCAGGCCGGCGACCTCGATGCATTCGAGAAAGTGCTGATCGATGCCGGAAAGCTTCCGGCGCCGGCGCCAGTGCCAGTTGCAGAAGTGCCGCAACAAACCGAGGGTGCTGCCCAGGACCCTACCGCATCAAAGAGGTGAGCCGTGTCCAATGAAAACATGAAGTTCCTGATTGTTGATGACTTCTCGACCATGCGTCGGATCGTTCGCAACATTCTCAAGGAGATCGGATTCGGCAATGCCGAAGAGGCCGAAGACGGGGTGTCCGCCTTGTCGAAACTCAAGGGCGGCAATTTCAACTTCGTGGTCTCGGACATCAACATGCCGAACATGAACGGCTTTGAGCTCCTCAAGTCGATTCGGGCCGATGCCGAGCTCAAGGGCCTGCCGGTGCTGATGGTGACCGCCGAGGCTCGCAAGGAAGACATCGTGTCGGCCGCGCAATGGGGCGCATCGGGCTATATCGTCAAGCCCTTCACCAAAGCCACGCTCGAGGAAAAGGTTCAGAAAATCCTCGACAAGCAGGCCAAGTGAGTGGGCAGGCCCTGACCATGAAAGAAGACGACGCACTCTATGTCAATGTCGGACGCCTCACCCGACAGCTTCACGATGCGCTTCGTGAGCTCGGCTACGACCGTGATCTCGAATCGGCTGTGGGCTCATTGCCCGATGCCCGCTCGCGACTGTCCTACATTTCGCGCCTGACCGGTGAAGCGGCCGAGAAGGTCCTCAATGGCGTGGACGAGACCAAGCTCGAGCTGGCGAAACTGTCCAGCGGTGCCATCGAGATGGCCGACGTCTTGCGACGCGATCCGGTCTCGGCGGTGGCTTCCGGAAAACTGATGTGTTTCCTGGGCGAAGTCGGGCAGTCGGCGTCGCGTGCCGATGCCCAGCTCACCGACATCATGCTGGCCCAGGATTTTCACGATCTGACCGGTCAGGTGATCCGCAAGGTGGTCGCGCTGGCGCAATCGCTTGAGACACAGCTCGTGCAATTGCTGATTGACAGCACCCCGCACGATGAGGCCGATCGGGTCGATGGGGCGGTTGCGTTGGCCCAGGCAATCACACCCGCGGCGGCGCCTGCTGGTTCCGCCGCGCCATGCATCCGGACCGATGATCTCGACGGCCCGGTGGTGAGTACTGACGGCCGCTCGGACGTCGTCACCGATCAGGCTCAAGTCGACAATCTGCTCGAGTCGCTGGGCTTCTGAGTCCGGCATTTCGGCTCGACATTCGTCGAGCATCTCAGGCCCTTGCGGCCAACCATCCATGACCGAAAACCGCCCGCAGGGCGGCTGACCGCGGCAAAGAGCCCGGTTCAAGTCCTGTTATTCGGGGCTTAGGCCGTGATGATCGGCCGGAGAATCCCCTACAGGATCTCTTTCGGCAATCATGGCTCAAACTTCAGACGATAGCGACGAACGGCAGTTACCCGCCTCTGAGCGGAAGCTGCGCGAGGCGCGCGAAAATGGCCAGATTCCTCGCTCGCGCGAGGCATCGCACGCGGCTGCGCTGCTGGCGGCGATCGCCACCGTCGCCATGTACGGGCCGCAGTACGCCGATCGCACGCTCGCCCTGATGCGCAATGGTCTGCATTTCGATCGCGTGGTCGCTCGCGAGCCGAAGGCGGCCTTGAGTTTTGCGGCCGCCAGCTTCAACGAAGCCTTCTGGGCCACGCTGCCCCTGCTGATTGCCCCGGTTCTGGCAGGCGTGCTGGCCACGATGGCGGTCGGCGGCGTTATTTTCAGCATGAAGGTCGTCGGTCCGAATTTCTCCAAGATCGATCCGATGGCGGGCATTGCGCGATTGTTCTCGTTCGATTCGCTGATCGATGTGAGCAAGCTCGCGGTGATTGCGGCCGCGGTCGGTACGGTCGGCGGATGCAATGCCTACGGCAGCCTCGGTCGCTATGCGTCCTATGCCGGAATGCCCCTGCCGGCAGCGCTCGCGACTGCCGGTGCCGATCTGCGTTCCGGCATGCTGGCTGTGTGCGCAGTGGTCATTGCGGTGGCCTTCATCGACGGTCCGCTGCAGGTCTGGCGCCATCACAAGAAACTGCGCATGACCGCTCAGGAAGCCAAGGAGGAGTTCCGCCAGTCTGAAGGCGACCCGCATATCAAGGCCAAGATCCGCCAGCGTCAGCGTGAAATGTCGCGGGGTCGGATGCTGGCTGCGGTGCCGTCTGCCAGCGTGGTGGTGACCAACCCGACCCACTTTGCGGTGGCACTCAAGTATGACGAGTCGGGTCTGGGCGCGCCGCGGGTGATTGCCAAGGGCGCCGATCTGCTGGCGGCAAGGATTCGCGAAATCGCCGCCGAGTCGGGTGTGCCGATGCTCGAAGCCCCACCCCTTGCGCGGGCGCTCTTCAAACACGTCGAGCTCGAACAGGAAATTCCGGCGGTGCTGTATTCGGCGGTGGCACAGGTGCTTGCCTGGGTCTATCAGCTGCAGCAGCACCTCGACGGCGGCGGAGCGCGTCCGCGCGAGCCCGGCATTGCGGTCCCGAAAGGGATGGACCCCCAGGAGACTGATCGATGAACACCCGCGTGCAACCTTCATGGCTGCCGTTCCCGATGCCGGCACTGCGCGCGCTTGGGCCGCCGGTGCTGATCATGCTCCTGCTGTCGATGCTGGTGCTGCCGCTGCCGTCGTTCCTGCTCGACGTCTTCTTCAGCTTCAACATTGCGGTGGCGCTGATCGTGCTGCTGGTGTCGGCCTACACCATCAAGCCGCTCGAGTTCGCGGCCTTCCCGACGGTGCTGCTGATCACCACCATGCTGAGACTCGGCTTGAATGTGGCCTCGACACGCGCGGTGCTGATGTACGGCCATACCGGCCCGGATGCGGCCGGCAAGGTGATCGAGGCCTTCGCGCACTTCCTGATCGGTGGCAACTTCGCGGTCGGTCTGATCGTTTTCACGATTCTGACGGTGATCAACTTTGTGGTGGTCACCAAGGGTGCCGGCCGGATCGCTGAGGTGTCGGCACGATTCGCCCTCGATGCGATGCCCGGCAAGCAGATGGCGATCGACGCCGATCTGAATGCCGGCCTGATCGACGAGAAAGAAGCGCGCAAGCGCCGCAAGGAAGTCGGTCAGGAAGCCGACTTTTTCGGTTCGATGGACGGCGCCTCGAAGTTCGTTCGCGGTGACGCGGTGGCGGCCATTCTGATCCTGGTGGTCAATATTCTGGGTGGTCTGGCGATCGGGCTGTTGCAGCACAATCTGCCGATCGAGCAGGCCCTGTCCAACTATGTCCTGCTGGCGGTGGGCGATGCGCTGGTCGCGCAGATCCCGTCATTGATCATTTCGCTGGCGGCCGGCCTGATCGTGTCGCGGGTGGGTGATGAAGAAGATATCGGCGACCAGGTCGGCAAGCAGCTGTTCTCCACGCCGCTCGCGCTTGGCTTGACCGCCGGCGTGCTGGGCCTGCTGGGCATCATCCCGGGCATGCCGCATCTGGCCTTCCTGATGCTGGCGGGCGCCTGCGGCTGGGCGGCCAACTGGATGACCAAGCGCAACGCCGCGCAGGCCGCGCTCGCTGCCAAACCGGAAGAGGCGCCGGTGCAGCCCAACACCGGCGAGGCCAGCTGGGAAGATGTGACGCCGGTCGATGTGCTCGGCCTGGAAGTCGGCTATCGGCTGATTCCGATGATCGAGCGCAGCGAAGCCAGTGATCTGCTCACCCGCATCAAGGGCGTGCGCAAGAAGTTCGCCACCGAGATCGGCTTTCTGCCGCCGGCGGTGCATATCAAGGACAACCTGGAGCTGCGGCCGAATTCGTATCGCGTCACGATCAAGGGCGCGATCGTGGGCGAGGGCGAGTCCTTCCCGGATCGATGCCTGGCGATCAACCCCGGCCATGCAATGCTGCAGCTTGCCGGTACACCCACGCAGGATCCGGCCTTCGGTCTGCCGGCGATCTGGATCGATGAGGCGCGTCGCGATGAGGCTCAGATGGCGGGCTATACGGTTGTCGATGCGGCCACCGTGATCGCCACCCATCTCAATCATCTGATGGGTGTGCATGCGAGCAAGCTGCTCGGTCGGGTCGAGGCGCAGCAGCTCCTCGATCATCTGGGCAAATACGCCGGCAAGCTCGCCGAAGAACTGGTGCCCAAGCAGTTGCCGCTGGCGGTGCTGCAAAAGGTGCTGCAGAACCTGCTCGACGACTCGATCCATATCCGCGACCTGCGCACCATCGTCGAGAGCATGGCCGAGCAGGCGCCGCGTTCGCAGGATGCGTCCGAGCTGACGCGCGAGGTGCGGGTTGCGCTCGCGCCGGCGATCATCGACCAGATTTACGGCCCGGCCCGCGAGCTCGAGGTCATTGCTTTTGATCCCAACCTCGAGAACCTGCTCGCGCAGGCGCTTGCACCGGGTGCGCCCGGTGCGCTCGAGCCGGGTGTGGCTGACCTGGTGGTCAAAGCGGCGGCCGATGCTGCCGGTCGCCAGGAGGACGCCGGCCTGCCGGCATGCCTGCTGGTTCCCGATCGAATCCGCGTGCCGGTTGCGCGGTTGCTGAAGAAGGCCGCGCCGCGGCTGCGCGTGCTGGCGCACGCTGAAATCCCTGATACGCACTCGATCCGGATTGGTCGGATCATCGGAGACGCGACATGAACGTGAAGCGATTTGTCGGGCGCACCTCGCGCGAAGCCATGCGCAAACTGCGCGACACCCTGGGCCCGGATGCACTCGTGCTCGCCAATCGGCCGTGCGCCGAAGGCATCGAGCTGCTGGCCGCGGTGCCGGAAGCGCTTAACGACATCGACGGATTCGCCGAGTCTGCCGATGCCCACGAGTCCGATGACTTCGCTCATGAGCCGATGAGCGCAGCACAAGGCCGCTCGGGGCGTGACACGCCTGCGCCGCCGCCGATGAGCACGGTCTCGTTCCAGGACTATGTTCGCCAGCGCCTGCGCGATCGCAGTCGCCCGCCGGTGGCCTTGCCCGAGCCGGTCGCGCCGCTTGCCGAGGCCTCCGCGGCGCCGGTTCGGCAACGGGCCCCGGCGCCGCAGCGCGCCGCTGCAGCACCGAGTGCATCGACCTCCGGCTTCGGCTCGGCTGCCGATTCGCTTGGCGCCTCGCTCAATGCCGCGGCCGCCAAACGGCCCGCAGCGCGGGAGCAGGCTGCCTCGCACTCCCGCCGTCACACCGGCTCGCCGGTGCCGCCGATCATCGGACCCGCTCACTCCTCCGAGGCATTGGTGGCCGAACTGCAGGCGCTCAAGGGCATGATCACCAGTCAGTTCGAAGCCATGCGCTGGTTCGATGGCGTTGCCCGCGATCCGGTCCAGGGCCAGATGCTGCGAACCATGGTCGAGAGCGGTTTTTCGCTCAAGCTTGCTCGCTCGCTGGTCTCGCACTTTCCGCAGGACGGCACGGCAGCCCGCGCCACGCAATGGCTCGCAAAGGTGCTGGCCCGCAATCTGCGATGCCTGCCCGATTCCGAGACGTTTGAAGCCGGTGGCGTCTATGCCCTGATCGGTCCCACCGGTGTGGGCAAGACCACGACCACCGCCAAGCTCGCTTCGCGGCATGTGCTGAAGTACGGCCCGCAGTCGGTTGCGCTGATCACGGTCGATACCTATCGACTCGGCGCCCACGACCAGCTGCGCGCATTCGGGCGCATCCTCGGTGTGCCGGTCCATATCGCCCACGACGCGGCGGCGCTCAATGATCTGCTGCGGCTTCGCACCAGCCGTCAGCTGGTCCTGATCGACACCGTCGGCATGGGGCATCGTGACGAGCGCATCCGCAATCTGCTTGCCACCCTGTCTCGCGAAGAGATCCGCCATGTGGTGGTGGCCAGCAGCGCCGCGCAGGCCGAGACCATCGATGAGTCGCTGCGTGCCTATCAGGCCCGCAAGTCGCACGGGGTCATCTTCACGAAGCTCGATGAGGCGGCCCGCATCGGCGGTGCCCTCGACTGCGCGATTCGCCAGAAGTTGCCGATTCTGGGTGTCTGCGATGGACAGCGTGTGCCGGAGGACTGGCAATCGCCCGATCCCCAGAAGCTGGTCGCCCGCGCGCTCAAGGCGAGTCGTCCGAACTGGTTCGGGCTGGAGGAAGAGACCTTGCCGACGCTCTTCGGTGTCGCCTCGACGCTACAGAGCGAGGCCGCTCATGCT
>CAIKZV010000187.1 GCA_903831925.1 uncultured Burkholderiales bacterium | reverse complement strand
CGCGCGGCCGGTATCGATGAGCATCTGGTCAAGCCGGTCGACCCGATCCGCTTGCGCGAATTGCTCGATCAGCTCGCGGATACCTGACAGGCTTCACGCTTCGCTGCGGTCCCGGCTCTCGCAGCGCTCCTGCTTTTTGCCGCGGCCTGGCGTCTCGCCGCGGCCAGATTCAGCGCTTGTATCGCTTCGGTACGAAGGGCAGTGGCACGGTCTGAACAGAAGGCTTGCGATCGCGCACCGCGGCTTGCACCGGCTGAGCGCCTGTGCTGACATAGGCCAGCATGATCGGCTTGCCCAGCGTGGGCGACACCGTGCCGCTGGTGACCTCGCCCACACTGGCTCCTCTGGCATCCAGCAGCGATGCATGCGATCTGATCGGAATCGAGTCGGACGAGATCAGCCCGACCAGCTTGCGCGACGGGCCTTGGGCAAGCTGCGCCAGTACCGTGGCCGCACCCGGAAAACCGCCTGCCAGAGCCCCGCCGGTACGTCGCGACTTCGGGATCGCGAAGCTCAGGCCGGCTTCGACAGGTGAGGTGGTCGGGCTGATGTCGTTGCCATGCAGCGGCAGCCCGGCTTCGAGGCGCAGGGTGTCGCGTGCGCCAAGGCCTGCGGGAGCGACTCGCGAATCGGCCAGCAGCCTGCGCACGATGCTTTCTGCAGCCTGCAAGGGCAGGGAGATTTCGTAGCCGTCTTCGCCGGTGTAGCCCGAGCGGGTTGTAAAGCAGTTCGCGCCTTCGAGCATCAGTTCGCGGGCCTGCATGAAGCTCATGGCGGCGGCTGCCGGGTCGAGTTGCGCCAGCACCGCCTTGGCCTGCGGGCCCTGCAGTGCGATCAGCGCGGCATCGACCCAGTCGAAGGACAGGTCAGGGCACAGCGCGATCAGCCGCGCTCGGTCGGCGTCGCGGTTGCCGGCGTTGACCACCATGCGCACCGTGTCGCCGAGATTGACCAGCATCAGGTCGTCTTCGATGCCGCCCGCGTCGTTAAGCAGAAAAGAATATTTCTGCAGACCGATCGGCCAGCCGGTGAAGTCAATCGGCAGCGCGGCTTGCAGGCCCTTTTGCAGCGATTGCGCCGTGCCGTCGCGCGCCCGAATGTGCAATTGTCCCATGTGCGAAACATCGAAGAGTCCGGCCTGCGCACGGGTGTGCAGGTGCTCGGCTTTGAGGCCCGCCGGGTATTGAATCGGCATCTCGTAGCCGGCAAACGGACCGAATTTCGCGCCGAGTTCTCGGTGCAGCCCGGCCAGCGGGATCTGTCTGACCAGGGGGCTCATTGCTGATCGCCCATGTAATCGGCCATCGGCGGGCAGGTGCAGACCAGATTGCGATCGCCTGCGGCGTTGTCGATGCGTTTGACATGCGGCCAGAACTTGGCCTCTCGCAGCCAGGCCAGCGGATAGACCGCCTGCTCGCGCGAGTAGGGATGGGTCCAGTCGGCGGCCAGCTCGAAAGCGGTATGCGGCGCGTTTTTCAGAGGATTGTCGAGCGCATCGAGCGCGCCCGACTTCACCTGCGCGATTTCGCCGGCGATCGCGATCATCGCGTCGCAAAAGCGATCGAGCTCGGCCTTCGATTCGCTTTCGGTCGGCTCGACCATGAGGGTGTCGGCCACCGGAAACGACAGGGTCGGCGCATGAAAACCGTAGTCCATCAGGCGCTTGGCGATGTCTTCGGCAGTGATGCCGCACTCGCCCTTGAGGTGGCGCACATCGAGGATGCATTCATGGGCCACGCGACCGTTGGCACCGGTGTAGAGCACCGGATAGTGGCCCTGCAGGCGGGTCGCGATGTAGTTGGCATTGAGGATTGCCACCTCGGTCGCCTTGCGGATGCCGCTTGCGCCCATCATGCGGATGTACATCCACGAGATGGT
>CAIKZV010000186.1 GCA_903831925.1 uncultured Burkholderiales bacterium | reverse complement strand
GTGGCTACTACGGCCCGAACTATCACAGCGGCCCAAGTGTCGCCGGCGTGGTGGCGGCCACCGTGGTCACCGCCGCCGTGGTCGGGACCGTGGTCAGAAGCCTGCCGCCGTCGTGCACCACGGTCTATGCCAACGGCTTTGCCTACCAGAATTGCGGCGGCACCTACTATCAGCCGCAGTATCAGGGCAGCAACGTCACCTACATCGTCGTCAATCAGCCCTGAGCTTTTTTCCTGACCGCGGGTCAGCTCATGACAGAATGGCTGCACGATGAGTGCCCCCAAACTGACCCGCGAAAGTATTCTTGACGGCTCGCTTCATGCCTCGGTCAGGGCGCTGCTCGGGCCCGAGGTCAGACTGATGACCGCCGAGGAACGTGACGCCCAGATCAAGGACATGCTGGCGCAGGCCCCGCGCCCCGACAGCGTCTGGGTCTTCGGCTTCGGTTCGCTGATCTGGAATCCGGCTTTTCATTTCGCCGAACGCCGGGTCGCGCGTATTCACGGTTTTCATCGCAAGTTCTGCCTCTGGGCACGGGCCGGTCGTGGCAGCCCCGAGTCGCCCGGGCTGATGCTTTCGCTTGAGGCCGGGGGCAGTTGTACCGGCGTGGCCTACCGGCTCGCGCCTGGCACCGAATTGACCGAACTGGACGTGCTTTGGCGACGTGAAATGGCCACCATGGCCTATCGACCGGTCTGGACGCTTGCCAGAACGCCAGACGGTCCTGCCCATGTCATCGTCTTCAGCGCCAACCGTGAACACGAGCGTTATGCGCCGGGTCTGGACCATGACACCATTGCCCGCTATCTGGCGACCGGTTCAGGGCCATTAGGACGCTGCTGCGATTATCTTTTCGAAACCGTGGCTCATCTGAAGGCGCTGGGCATCCAGGACCGCCGACTTGAAGCGCTCGAATCATCCGTCAGGGAGCACGGCAATCCGGCCGCCTGAAACTGTCCTCGAGTCTGACCCTTTCCCGCAGGAACTTTCCGCATGAACATCAATACCGGCAGGCCGGTGACCATGGGCCCCAATGGCATGGTCACCTCCCCTCATTCCCTGGCCTCGCAGGCAGGCGTCGATGTGCTGCGCGCAGGCGGATCGGCGGTTGACGCTGCCATCGCCGTCAGTTCGGTGCTGTCGGTGGTCTATCCGCATATGACCGGACTCGGCGGCGATGCCTTCTGGCTGATTCATGATGCCAAGACCGGCGCGGTGCGCTATCTCGACGGCGGCGGTCGCGCGGCGGCCAGTGCAAGCATCGATGCCTTCGCGCAGCGCGGGCTGAACGAGATCCCGTTTCGCGGCATTGCGCCGGCGACCGTGACCACGCCCGGTGCTGTCTCGAGTTGGGGTGAGGCGCATCGTGCCTACGGTCGACTGCCGCTCGGGCGCAATCTCGAGAGCGCCATCGGCTATGCCCAGGACGGCTTTCCGGTGACCGCACGGCTTTCGGGATGGATCGAGCAAGTCGTGGCCGACCTGCAGCCGCATGCCGAAACCATGGCGATCTTCATGCCCGACGGCAAAGTGCCTGGGCCTGGCTCAAAGCTCACCAATCCCGATCTGGCGAACACCCTTCGTGCGATTGCGAACGATGGTGTCGACGGGTTTTATCGCGGTGCAGTCGGTCGCGAACTCGCACGGTTTTCAGCCGCGAAGGGTGGTTTTTTCACCGAGGCCGATCTTGCCGCGCAGACCGCCCGCTGGGGCGAACCGATCAAGGGACAGTACCGCGATCTGGTGCTCTACGAGACCCCTGCCCCGACGCAGGGATTCTCGGTGCTCGAAATGCTCAATCTGCTCGAGCCCTTCGAGCTGCACAAACGCGAATTCCAGGGGCCGGATATGGTCCATCTGATGGTGCAAGCCAAGCAGTTGGCCTATCACGATCGCGACAATTTTCTTGGCGACCCGGCCTTCGTCAGCGTGCCGATGGACCGGCTGATCTCGAAGGCCTATGCCGATGAGCGCCGACCAATCATTGATCCGGTCCGTGCGCTGCCCTGGGACAAAGTGCCCTCCTACGGCAGCCTCACCGGCGACACTGTGTTCATCGCCACGGTCGATGCACAAGGCAATGCGGTCTCGCTGATCCACAGCCTCTATGGTGTTTTCGGATCGGCGGTCGTGGCGGGTGGCACCGGCGTGGTGCTGCAAAATCGGGGCGCCTATTTCAGCCTCGATCGGGCGCATCCGAATCGGCTCGAGCCCGGCAAAACACCCTTGCATACCCTGATCGCGTCGATCGGCTTTCGCAACGATCGGCTCTGGAGCGTTGTCGGCTGCATGGGCGCCGACGGTCAGCCGCAAATCCATCTGCAGACCTACATCAATCTTGTCGACTTCGGGCTCGATATTCAGCAGGCGCTCGAATCGCCGCGCTGGCTGTCGGGGCGGTTCGGTCTGGGCGAGCCGCGCGACACCTTGCACATTGAAGCCCGCTTTCCCAAGGCCACCATCGACACGCTCGAGCAGCGCGGCCATCTGGTCGATCGATGGGACAACTGGAACGAACTGGCCGGGCATGCGCACGGCATTGTGATCGACCCGCAAAGCGGTATGCGTCTGGGAGGGTCGGATCCGCGCAGCGACGGCGCCGCGATCGGTTACTGATCTGCTGTCGCAAGGGTGGGGGTTGCTTCGCTGTCGGTTCGCCTAATGACATTAGATGAACGGACAGCCGGTATCGATGAACGGCATTTCGCGCTTTTGATCGGTTTTCCAGGGAAATACAGCCCTGTCGGCAAGGGCTTGCGCTGCGACTGTCGGCCGTGATTTTCTGCGCAAAGCATCGAAATTAGTCGTTCTGCGGCAAACGCCGGGAATGCGCTGGCTGTCATCATTCGTCTGGCGTTTTGCCTGGCCTCTTCACTGACGCTCATGCCGCACTCCTGACGCATCGGGACGGCTGGGGTCGCAGCTCAATTTGCCGCATTCAGATACAGTCCAATGATGATTCGATGTCGCGATCGAGGCGTCGATCGAAATCAATCCCGACCAGCGGCCAGCGCTGTGCGCCATCGACGTCTCATGTCGATGCTGCTGCTGATGATGCCGCTGCTCTCCCACGCCGAGCCTCTGATCACGCCGGCGACACCGCTGCGGGGCAAGGCATCGGCCGCACCGCTTGAGTCTGCGGGCACGCCTGATGCGAAAGCCGCTGCCATGGCGGGTGAAGCCGGTGAGGTCAAAGCCGCCGAGCCACCGCGTGCAGTCAAGCCCGCCTCCCCAGGATCGCCAATCAAGATGCCGGACAGTGCGCAGTCTGACCCGACGCCCGGCCTCTATCTTTCGCGCATCGAAGACAAGAACGAGCGGCGATTGAGGTTCCGATTCGCCGGTCTCCTGCCCGCGGCTGATGGTGACGCCCGGGCTGTATCGAAGGCCGAATCCAAGGCGCATGGTCCTTCGCGTGCCACCGTCAGTGCTTCGCATGCCACGCGGCACAGAACCGCGACACCTGACACAGCGCAGGCAGGTGATCCCTGTCTGCGAGCTCACAACGGAACGCTCGTGATTCGTACAGGGCAGGCAAACGGCCCCTGTTCGGGCGCCGAATTCAGAGCCCGGATGACGCGTCAACTGAAAGCGGCGATGGCCGAGATCGACGCCGGCGCGACCGACGCGGGACGCCCTGTCATGGCGACATCGATGTCGAAGCCCTCGGCTGCCGCGCATCACATCATGCTCACCGCACCGCCCTTCAGCATGACGCTCATTGCCCGCGCGCCGGGTGAAGACAATCTGCGTCGACTCAATTCAAGAGCCAGCTGGGCTGACCAGTATCAGTCGAGGATTGCCGAAATCCGGATAGGTCAATAGCCGTTGACGCATCGCCGGAATCTGTCCGCTTGCCGCCGACGATGTAGGATCAGCCTTTGGGTGCCGAACAGCCCAGGCGGCTGATAAGGCCCTGCAGACCAACTAAGGGAGGAGCGAGATGCGTGATCTGACAGGACAGGTTGCCTGGGTGACCGGGGCCGGAACCGGAATCGGCGAGGGATCTGCCCTGGCGCTGGCCGCTGCAGGCATGAGGCTGGTGCTGTCGGGTCGACGCGAAAAGGAGCTCGCCAGAGTCGCCGCGCAGATCACCGAAAAGGGCGGTCATGCACGGATCGCGACCCTCGATGTCACCAACGCCGATGCAGTCGAAGCGGTCGTCAAAGGGATTGCCGAGCACGAAGGGCGCATCGATGTCGTGGTCAACAGCGCCGGCCTGAATGTGACCCGACGCAACTGGAAGCATCTGTCTCGCGCAGACTGGGATCAGGTGATCCGCATCGACCTGGATGGCGCGTTCTATTGCTGTCATGCAGTCCTGCCGATGATGCGCAAGCAAAAGGGCGGGCTGATCGTCAACATTTCATCGATCGCCGGCAAGCGCGTCAGTCCAATGACCGGACCGGCCTACAGCGCGGCGAAATTCGGCCTGAACGCCATGACCGACAGCCTCAATGCCGAAGAGTGCGTCAACGGGATCCGGGCAACTGCGGTTTGCCCGGGTGAAGTCGCAACACCGATCCTCGACAAGCGACCGGTACCGGTCTCGACCGAAGACCGTGCGCGGATGCTGCAGCCCGAGGACCTTGGCGAGACCATCGCCTTTCTCGCACGCATGCCGGCCCATGTCTGCATCAACGAGCTGGTGATCACCCCGACTTGGAACCGCATGGCGGTCGGACCGGCAATGGCGATTCCCGACTGATCAGTCGGGCGAATCCCTACCTTCCCATCATTCAAAGAGGAGACCCGAATGTCTGCAAACCTGAAAGTCGAAACCGAGATGTCGAGTGCCGAATGGCAGGCGCGCTGCGATCTCGCCGCGCTTTACCGCATCTGCGACCACTTCGGCTGGACCGATATCCTGGCGACCCATATGTCGGTGCGGGTACCGGGCGAGCCGAATCATTTCCTGATCAATCACTATGAGGAAATGTTTCATGAAATCACCGCGTCTAGCCTGATCAAGATGGATCTGGACGGTAATGTGATCGGCCGTCAGGGCCGTTTCAACAAGGCCGGCTTCACGATCCACAGTGCGATCTACAAGGCTCGCGCGGATGCCAATTGCGCCATGCATACCCATACCCGGGCAGGTGCCGGTGCAGCCATGCTCAAGAGCGGACTGCGCCCGATCAGCCAGGACGCGATGCAGGTCTACGACGAGCTTGCCTATCACGAGTACGGCATGCCGGCCACGCAGGAGGAATGCGATGCACTGGGCGTGAGTTGCCAGAAAGGCAGCTGCGTGGTCCTGCTCAACCACGGGCTGCTAACCTTCGCACCGACGGTGCACGGTGCGCTGCAAAGCCTCTACATGCTCGAGCGCGCCTGCGAACTCGAACTGATTTCACGCACCCTCGGCGAGCCGCCGGTCGTGATCGACGACGCGGTCATCAGCAAGATGGGCTCGGTCATGAAAAAAGCGCGGGCCGACCATCGCTATGGTCTGCATGAATGGAATGCGCTGGTGCGCCTGGTCGAGCGCAAAGGCGGCACCGATTTCCGCAGCTGATCAAGGCTTGGTCGGCAGCTTGTATTTGATCCGGAAGGCCTCGGCGGCTTCGGCCAGCGAGGCGCTCAGGGCCGGGTTACCGGCTCTGAGCGCGTAGTCGGCAGCGCTCATCCCCGACTGATTGCGCGGCGTCGGATCGGCCCCTTCCTGCAGCAGCAGGCGAACGGTTGGGGGATGCTTCATGCGGGCAGCCATCATCAGGGGCGTGGTGCGATTCGGTGATTCCGCGTCGATGTAGGCATGGTGCTCCAGCAGGTAGCTGACCACCTCGTCATGACCGTTGGAGGCCGCGAAGTGCAAGGGCGTCCAGCCGGTCTTGTTGACTTGGGCATCGCGTTCGACCAGGCGCCGCACGATCGACATCTCGCCATGCAAGGCGGCGTACATCAGCGCGTTCGTGCCTTTAGCGTCGCTCGCATCGAGTCGGACCGATCGCATGTCGGTCAGGGCGACCAGCACACGCCAGGATTGATCGTGCGCGGCCAGCACGATCAGCGGCCTGCCAGCCTCGTCACGCAGATTGACGTCAACACCCCTGAGCAGGGTGAGCCTGACCGCCTGAACATCGTCGCGCTGGATCGCGCCAAGCAATTCGGCACGCGCTGCCGGTTGCGCGTGAACCGGGCCGCCTGTCAGCACCAGGCCCACCAAAACGAGCCGCAAGAACACGCTTCGGAGGTGGCGACAGCCTGCCTTAAACTTAAAGTCATACAGCAACCTCAGTCTCCAAGATATTGAAACACTTGAAAAAATTATCGGTCGTCGCTGCGGCAATCGACTCGGGCGACAGGCCTCGAAGCGTGGCCAGGAACTCGCCGACATATCTGACAAAACCCGGCTCGTTGAGCTTGCCCCGATGCGGAACCGGCGCGAGGTAGGGCGCATCGGTTTCGATCAGCAGGCGATCGAGCGGCATTTTTCGGGCCACCTCACGCAGCGACTCGGCACTCTTGAAGGTGACGATGCCGGACAGCGAGATATGAAAACCGAGGTCGAGTGCCGCGCGGGCGACATCCCAGGTTTCGGTGAAACAGTGCATCACGCCGCCGATGTCGTCAGCGCCCTCCTCTCGCATGATGGCCAGCGTGTCGACAGCAGCCGACCGGGTATGAATGATCAGCGGCCGGCGACTGATGCGCGCTGCGCGGATATGGACGCGAAACCGGTCACGCTGCCAGCCGCAGACCTGCGCCGGATCGCCTTCGGTCCGGAAATAGTCGAGACCGGTCTCGCCGGTGGCAATGACTTTGGGGTCGTGAGCCAGACGCACGAGCGTCTCGACATCGGGCTCGAGCGTGTCGGGATAGTCGGGATGAACGCCGACCGAGGCGTAAAGATTGGGATGGGCTCGGGCCAGCGCCAGCACCCGCGGAAAATCCTCAAGGGTCACCGAGACGCACAGCGCCCGGTCGACCGAATTGAGCCGCATCCGGGCAAGCACCTCATCGATCTGGACGCCGAGTTCCGGAAAATCGAGGTGGCAGTGTGAATCGATGTACACGGCAGTGGCTCCCGCCCGCAAATCGGGCGTCAGAAACCGGCCATTCTACCGGCGCACGGGCTCGGCCTCAGAGGGTGTGGGTCTGACGCGCAGACACTGCGGCCGAACCGATCAGGGTCTCGAATTTGGCCTTGACCTGCTCGCCCGCCTCATTGCGCGCAAATTGAATGCCCAGACCCTGCGGTCGGCCGGTTGTGCCGGCGGGCGTGATCCAGACGACCTTGCCGGGGACCGCGTATTTGGTCGGGTCATCGAGAAGCGTCATGATCAGGTAGAGGTCGTCACCCAGATTGGCCAGCCGCGTTGTCGGCACGAAGATGCCGCCCCCCTGCACGAATGGCATATAGGTCGACGCCAGTCCGGCCTGGTCGCGAATGGCCAGCGTCATCACGCTTGGTCGAGCCGCGCCACCCGGCGCAGCGATCGTGGGAGCACCCGCCGATTGCCGGGGAAGTGAGGCGGCTGCAAATTCGCTCATCGTTACGCCTTCGAGGCGACGCGCGCCTCAAGAGTTGCCTGACTTGTGCTGCCGCACCAGTGTTCAGACCACCGACCTCGGCTTTGCGACCGGGCCGAAGGCACCGAGATAGGCCGCCAGCGACTCCTCGCAAAACAGCCGCGGATTAAGCGGATGTCCGACGCTGCGATACTGCCCGGCCAGGTCACGACCCGCGTCGGCAAGCCGCTGCGGGTCGGTTCGGGCAGACAACTCGATCAGTCGAGCGGCCTGGGCCGGGAAGTAGCGAGGCGAGCCACCCATGCGACACCGCACCAGATCGAGAAGCCAGCGCTGCATCAGCGGCAGCCATTGACGACCCTCGAAAGGCTGCAACGCATCGGCGGTTGCGACCGATGAAGTGTCGGGCAGCCTGGCAATCGCCTCCAGCATGGCCCGATGGGCGGACGCCTGCGCAGGCTCGGCGAAGCGGATCGCCTGCAGTGGCGAGCCGCCGGCCATCGCCAGCCAGGCCTGTGCCTCGCTGGTGCTGCAGTCGGTCT
>CAIKZV010000185.1 GCA_903831925.1 uncultured Burkholderiales bacterium | reverse complement strand
TGGTCTTGGAGACCAGCGTGGCCGAGATCGGCATGTAGGAGCTTGAGAGCGCCTTGGCCACGGTCATGATGTCGGGCTTGATGCCATAAGTGTCGCAGCCGAACATGTTGCCGGTGCGCCCGAAGCCGGTGATGACCTCGTCGGCCACCATCAGGATGTCGTGTTTTTTCAGCACCGCCTGGATCTTTGCGAAGTAGCCGGCTGGCGGCACGATCACACCCCCCGCACCCTGCACCGGCTCGGCGAAGAAGGCGGCGATGGTGTCGGCACCTTCGCGGGCGATCAGGGCTTCGAGGTCGGCAACCAGCCGATCGACCATCTGTTCATCGGTCTCGCCGGGATGGGTCGAGTGATACAGGCTCGGGCAGCCGGTGCGCAGCACGCGCGCGACCGGCAGGTCGAAGTCGGCATGGTTGTAGGGCAGACCGGTGAGGCTTGCTGCCATGACCGTGACGCCGTGATAGCCGCGCTCACGCGCAATCAGCTTTTTCTTTTCGGGTTTGCCAAGTGCATTGAAGTAGTACCAGATCACCTTGACCGCGGCATCGTTGGCCTCGGAGCCGGAGTTGGCAAAGAGCGCCTTGTCCATGCCGAGATGCCGGGTCATCGCGAGCAGCCGCTCGGACAGTTCGATTGAGGGTTCGTTCGAGCGACCGGCGAAGATCTGGTAGTAGGGCAGCTCCCTCATCTGCCGGATGGCGGCATCGACCAGGCGCTGCTCGGAAAAGCCGAGCGCGGTGCACCACAGGCCGGCCATGCCTTCAAGAAAGCGGTTGCCCTGGTCGTCTTCGACGTAGATGCCATCGCCTTTGCGGATCACCATCGGGCCGGTTGCGCCGAAGGTGTTCAGCGGGGTGTAGGGATGGATCAGGTTGCGGACGTCCTCGCGGACGTTTTCGGCATGGGTGCGGGTCATAATGGGTCTCCGGTGAGGAATGGATGGCTCAGGGTTCGATCTTGATGCCGGCGCGATTGATGAGATCGCGATAGACGGCATTGTCCGACTGAATCTGTTTCGTGAATGCAGCCGGCCCCTTGTAGTCGGGATATTGACTGAATTTCAGCAGCAACTCCCGCGTGCCGCTGGCGGTCATGGCTTTTTCGCTTTCGAGTGCCAGCCGCTCGACGATCTCGGGCGGCGTGCCGCGCGGCGCAAAGAGGCCAAACCAGCTGCCGCCCGGCACCTCGAGACCCTGTTCGCGCAGGGTGGGAACATCGGGCAGTTCGGGATGGCGCACATTGGCGGTGGTGGCCAGTGCCTTGACCGTGCCGGCCTTGATCTGCGACAGCGCGACCGGGTCGTAGATCAGGTCGATGCGCCCGCCGACCAGATCGGCGAGTGATTCGGCCGAGCCTTTGTAGGGCACATGCAGCAGCGTGATGCCGGCCTTGTTGTGGACGATCTCGCCGGTCAGGTGAGTGGCGGTGGCTGTGCCGGCCGAGCCGAAGGTCAGCTTGCCCGGCGACTTCTTTGCCAGCACGATCAGCTCGGCCATGTTGTTGGCCGGCAGGTCCTTGCGGGCCGCAACGATGCCGTAGCTGCTCGACAGGCTCGCGATCGGCACGAAATCGTTCTCGGGGTCGTAGGGCACCTTGCGCAGATGGTGGGTGATTGCGACTACGGCGGTCGGCGCCAGCAGCAGGGTATAGCCGTCGGCGGGCGAGCGTGCAGCGGC
>CAIKZV010000184.1 GCA_903831925.1 uncultured Burkholderiales bacterium | reverse complement strand
GGTGGCGCCGGCGCCGGTGATGTCCTGAGCCATTGCACCAGCGCAGGTCAGCGTGATGACGCCTGCAACAAACAATTTTTTGAGTAAAGCCATGATCGAACCTCTGCGGTTTCGGGTAGCAACAAAGACGTAGGAGCTTATCGACTTTGCATGACACTCCGGTGACAGTGAATTGAAACGCAATTAAATCAATTAGTTATATAAAAACTCACGGCTTGCGCAGCAGCGCAAAAGGCGATCGTCATTTGAGGCACAAGAGAGCCGCGTCAACTTGAGCGCTGGCGTTCGCTGCGGCGCCCGGCAACCACTCGCCGCACGCGTCGAAGCCGCGACAGCCAGCCTTCACCCGATTCGGCCGCAATCGTGTCGAGGATCTCGGAGAGGGCTTTCGAATAGCGGATAGTGAGGATCGTGATCAGCACCGTCGGCAGCAGGACTGACGCGAAGATCCTCATCTTGACGACCAGTTCATTGTCGGTCTCGTCAATCAGGTTCATCCCGAGGAAGCCGGTCGCGATCGTGCCGATCAGGCCAAAAATCGTCACCACCGTGAGGCGCAGCACCGCGTCGCCCTGGCGCCGGGCGTCGTCGCTGTCGAGGTAAGTGCCCATGTCGAGCACCTCCTCCCGCACCTCCTCAAAAAGCCTGTCGGTGCGCAGATGTCGGCTCCACATTTCGAAAAGATCCCGGGCCATCGACTGGTTCGAGACCTCATGAAACCAGTAGCGATGGTTGAAACGCAGGAAGACCTCACGGGTTGAGCGGATCGTGTCGCGAAAGCGCCGCTCTGATTCAGGGTCGTCCAGGTCGAGCAGCGAAACCGAGTTGATCAGCCGGTCGGAGAACATCAGCAGACAGGCCTTGTGAAAGTGGGCGATCAGACCGACCAGAAAATACTGGTGACGGAACTGGCCGCGCATGCCGGCGTCCATATCGCGGAAAAACGGGTCCTGCCACGAGCCGACAATCGACATCGAATGCCCGTTGCCGACCACTCGGGTCGAGGCGCGCAGGTCGCGAAGTTCGGCATTCCAGAATCGGTCGTAGAGCATCTCGGTTTTGACCGACCGCAGGACCTCGGGCGAGTAGGGCAAGGGCAGGCCGTCATCGGGCCGTGTGGCCATCGCCAGCCTGAAAAAGTCGTCCTCGGTCAGGACGAAGGGATCGTCCAGCGCCAGGTAGCTCAACTTGGGCATCCGGTGATATTCGATCTGGCGATATCGGATCGGGCCGGGCCTGCCGGTGTGATGGTGGACCATCGGCTCGAGCAGGTACTGCCAGTGGGCACCGATGCGCTGCGCGCGATGTTCGCCGGCAAAGGCCAGGTAGCCGGCCCGGTCGTCCATGTCTGACGACACCAGCACCTGCCCATCAGTGCCCAGCCACTCGACTCGGGGAATGCAGGCAACCGGACTGCCGTCGGGATTCCAGCCGGCCGGGGAATCGCGCCCGAAGCGGTAGAGCGTGTCCTGGACCCGGGACAGCGGCAGGTCGTCGGCAAAAATCTCGACCACCAGAAAGACGATGTCGATATCGAAGAAAAAGTAGAGATCAATATGGGACAGGGAAAAATCGACCGACTGCCCGTCGGGAAAGTGCATTCGGCAGGCGCTGACATCGCTGCGGCGAAAGACCCGGATCGGTGACTCGCCAAACCCGACTTTCGAGACGATCGAGCGCGCCTGTCCATAGAGAAAACGCTGAACATGCGGCAGGAAGGTCACGAATTCACGGTAGTGACGCTCCTGGAACTGGTCCGGATCGACGTTGAAGTCGTCAACCAGTTCGAGCCAGGGATTGGCCCCTTCACACTGATCGAGGTACTCCCAGGGCGTCTGCACCCGTCCGGGATTGCGCTGGTCGGCACTGGCCATCGGCATCAGCTGAAGCGGCCACATCAGGATCTGCCTGAAGTGCCTGACGATCGGATCGGCGGGACGGGACATGGGGTGTTGCCCTGGGGGATGGCGGGGTCGCTGCATCAGTGATTATGTCCGCCATGGCCTGCCGGGACGATTTCCAGAGGCGCAGCCGGCAGCGACAGTCCCTTGACCGAACTGCCCGAGGCCGGCACCTGCGCCCAGTCGGAGGCGCCGACATCGCAGGTCTGCAGCACCTTGAACCACAGGATGCCGGGCGACTCCGGCAACTGCCCCCGCACCACAAATTCATCGAAGAAGTCGCCGGACAGCGCCGACGCCGGGCTGGCGGCCTGCCAGCTCACAGTGATCACATCCTCGGTCACCCGGCGGCCATGCGACTCATAAGGCTGCGCGAGCGCCGCCCTTTGCACGGCGGTGATCCATCCTGCCTTGGGAACCGGTTTGGCGCCGGCAAAACCCGAAGGCAGTCGCACCGTGATGGCGGTGGTGGATGTCGCGCCGGCGCAGGCATGGCCGACCCTGAGCACCGCCTTGTAGCTTGAGCCGGCCGCGGCCTGCGGCTGCTCGAGGGTGACATGGGCACCGACCGGCATCGCGACGGCGATTCCAAGAAGACCGGCGAGCGGCAGCGTGCGTCGTGGAAAAGAAAATTTTCTTAAAGATGTCATGGAGCTCACTTCGTGTCGGCCCGCAAGGTCGCCATGTAGGTTCGTTGCGGATAGGGGTGGAAATTCCAGTACTGATAGTTATTGAGGTTGTCGATACCGATCGACGCGGTGAAGGTCTTGTTGATGCGCCACAGGGCCCGGACATCGGCGGTCACGAAGGGGCTGACACCCTGATAGGTGTAGCCGTTGACATCGATGTTGTTCAGCGTTCGGTATTGCTGGCCGCTGTAGCGCACACCGAGGCTGGTGCTGAAGTTTTCGGTGAAGTGGTAGTTGCCCAGCACGGTGGCACGCCACCTCGGGATGTTGGGCTGGCGCTTGCCGACGGTATCGCCCGGGGTCGTCACGAAGCCGCTGTTCTCCTTGATCACCGAATCGGCCCAGGTCAGGCTGCCGTTCAGATCGAGACCTCTGATGCCGACATCGGTGCCGCCATAGACCAGCTCGAGTCCGTTGGTGACGATCCGCCCGACGTTTTGCACCCGCGAAATGTTCTTGTTTGCAGCCGAGTCATAGACGGTCTGCGAGTAGAGCGCATCGGTCACCTGCTCGGCGAACCAGGTCAACCGCACGGTGCCGGTGCCGATCAGCTTTTCGAGCGTCAGCTCGCCGGTCCAGGCCTTTTCGGGCGCCAGATTGGGGTCGTTGATGTAGAGCGAATTGGCGGTCGAGGTGGCGCCGTAGAGTTCGGCCGGTGTCGGGAAGCGCACCGCGCGGCCCACCGAGCCTTTGATCAGCGTGTCGTCGGTGATCTGATTCGAGATCGCGGCCTTGGGCGAGAGGGATTGCTCGTTGCGGGTCGGATAGTTCAATGAACTGATCGCCGAAAAACTCGTTGAACCATTGGAGGCCTGCCAGTTTTCGAGGCGCGCGCCCAGCACGGTCTTCCAGCGCGGCGCGAAGGCCCAGGTGTCCTGAGCCCACAGTGCCCGCAGCACGGTATCGCCCTGCACATTGCTGACAGTGGCGCCCGCCGGGCCATCGATCCAGCTGCCGCTGGTCTGGCTGGTC
>CAIKZV010000183.1 GCA_903831925.1 uncultured Burkholderiales bacterium | reverse complement strand
CTCCTCGATGACAGGTTGGCGGTAGTCTTCCGGACTTGATGTCACGGCTGCGCTAGACGATGAAGGCCAAGCAGACGAGGTGATCGCCCGTGGTGACTTCGGGTCACCGACGATCTTTGTCGGCGGCGATGCCCTGTATTTCGGCAATGACCGCTTGGTGCTGGTGCGCCATGCAGTGCTGCGGCGCCGGCCTCACGCAGGGCCGCCCTCCAGTCTCCCGCAGCCTTAGAGGCCGTGGAACTGGGCGAAGTTGTCGAGGGGCGCCCGGTCTACCCGCAGTGCATTGATGGTGTGGTCGGGATTGCGATGGCCGATGGCCATGCCGGTGAAGAGCATGCGCTCAGCGGGGATGCCGATGAAATCGCCGATGGTTTTCGGGTAAACAGCCCAGCATTCCTGGGCACAACTGTCCAAGCCTTCTTCGCGCAACAGCAGCATCACCGACTGCAGGAACATGCCCATGTCGCTCCATTGCGGTGGCCCCATGCGGCGATCGACGCTGCAGAACAAGGCCATGGGCGCACCAAAAAATTGGTAGTTGCGGGCAAACCAACGCAGCCTTGACGCCTTGTCCTCGCGCGGGATGCCGAGGCGCGCATACATGTCCTCACCCACCTTGAAGCGATAGTCGCGGTAAGGCGCAACCAGCTCTTTCGGATAGATGTCGTATTCGGGCGTCTCGCTGCGGTCGCCCGCAGCCACCTCGGCAAGACGTCGCTGCGCAATAGCCTTGAGTTCATCGAGCTTGGTGCCCGCCACCACGTCGATGTGCCAGGGCTGCAGGTTGCCGCCCGAGGGCGAACGCGAGGCGGTGGCCAATACGCGGCGGATCACTTCGCCGGAGACTGGCGTGGGCAGGAAATCGCGCACGGACATGCGGCTGTTCAGGGCTTCGGTAACGGTCATGGCGGTGTTCATCGTGTGTGGTTAGCGTAAATCTGAGACGACCTTCCAGCGGCCGTCCTGGATCTGACTCAGGCGCGACAGCGCTGAACCCAATCGCTTGGTGGTGGAGAAGCTCAGTGGCGGCGTACCGAACATGTCGGCGGGGATCTCGCCCATGGTCTCCATCGCTTTGACGAAGCTGTCAGTGCTCAGGTTGGGGCCGGCTTTCTGTGCCGCGCGGATGAAGATTTCGATCGTCGCGTAGGTGCCAGTGGCATAGGTGCTCGTGTCTTCGCCGAACTTGGTCTTGTACTTGGTGGCCCAGAAGCGCAGGGCTTGCTGCTCGACGTCGAGGTAGGGGAAGTAGACCGTCGACACGGCGTAATAGCCGTCCATGGCCTTGCCGCCCAACTTGTGGATCAGGTCGGTGAACGAGGCCTGCGAGCCGACGATGGTCGGGTTCCAGCCGGTCTTGCGGGCCTCTCCGATCGCGCCTATGGTTTCGCGGATGATCGTGCCGAGCACTAGGAAGTCGCAGTTCGAGGCTTTGAGCCTGGCGATCTGCGAGGAGAAGTCGGTCGCGCCGCGCTTGTAGGTGGTCTTTTCGCCCATCGTCGCGCCGATGTCCTTCAGGCCGGCCTCGGCGCCACGAACCACTTCCAGTCCGTAATCATCGTCCTGGTAAAGCGTGCAGGCCAGTTTGGCATTTTTTTCCTTGTACAGCTTGGCCACGTTCATGCGCATCGTGTCGTAGTACGAGGCCACGCTGGCGAACTTCAGCTTGTG
>CAIKZV010000182.1 GCA_903831925.1 uncultured Burkholderiales bacterium | reverse complement strand
TTGAAGTCATCCCGGTATTCGATCTTGGAGTGCGTCTTAAATGTATCTGAAATGTGTCTGGTCAGTTTCGACCGCTTGGGTGTTTGCAGTCTCATGAATACCGGCATGCAAGCGGGGTATTTCGCCTCTCAGCGCGAGGCCGGCGTAAGCTGACTGAAAGGAAAGGGCTGGTTGTCTGCGGGTCGCCGTCCAGGCGGTCGGCTGGCGTGAATCAGGAGTCGACATGCGGGTGAGACGGGCAAGGGTGATCAGGATTGCGTCCGGATTGGCTGTCTGTGCAGCGCTTGCCGCGTGCGCGGCACCGGGAGCGAGGAGCGGCGCGGCGGCGTCGCTGGCTGTCGAGCCCCCGTCTGCCCAGACGGTCGCGCTGTTTTCGACGCTGAGCAAAGTGCCCTCTCCGGATGGCTGGAGCGACTGGCGGTTTCACATCTCCAAGCGCCCCACCGAATACACGCTGGTCTCATTCGGTCAGGAACAGGTGCTCGAGGCGCTTGCCGACTCATCGATCTCAGGATTGAAGTACCGGCTCGACGCCGACCCACAGAGTCGGCCGATTGTTGAGTGGCGCTGGCGTGTGGACGCCACCATCGACGGTGCAGATGTCGGCGATCGCTCGGTCGACGACTCGCCGGTGCGGCTGGTGCTGGCCTTTGACGGCGATATCGACAAGCTGCCGATCGAGGAGCAGATGTTCTTCGAGCGGGTCAAACTGCTGGGCGGACAGGACATGCCCTACGCCACGCTGATGTATGTCTGGGACAACCGGCGAGCTGCCGAATCACTGGTCATCAATGCGCACACCACCCGTATCCGCAAGATCGTTGTCGAAAGCGGGGCAGGCGGCGTGCGGCAGTGGCGCGACTACCGGCGCGATATCGTGGCCGATTTCGAGCGCGCGTATGGCGTGGCGCCCGGTCGCCTGATTGGGGTGGCGGTCGTGACCGACAGCGACAACACCCGCCAGCAGGTCCGCGCCTGGTACGGCGATATCAGGATGCTGGCGCGAAATCCCTGATCGCCTGCGCCGGAATCAGGCGCTAGCGATGGCGAAGCCGTCACCAGTGCCGGTATGGCCGGTTCAGCGATAGCGGTCGATCCCCAGGCCCTGCGGGCTGATATCGGTTGGGCGGCCGGTCATCAGATCGGCCAGCAGCTTTGCCGATCCGCAGGCCATGGTCCAGCCCAGTGTTCCATGACCGGTGTTGAGCCACAGATTGGGCAGGCGGGTGGGGCCGACGATCGGGGTGCCGTCGGGGGTCATCGGGCGCAGACCGGTCCAGAACTCGCCCTGCGACAGATCGGCGGCGAGCGGGAAAAGCCCCCTCAGCACATGCTCCAGCGTCGCCCGGCGACGCGGATCGAGCCGCAGGTCGAAGCCGGCGACTTCGGCCATGCCGCCGATGCGGATCCGCTGATCGAAGCGGGTCACCGCGACCTTGTAGGTCTCGTCCATCACGGTGGAGACCGGCGCCCGGGACGCATCGGTGATCGGCAGGGTGAGCGAATAACCCTTCAGCGGATACACCGGCAGATCGAGCCCCAGGGGCGCGAGCAGCCCGCGCGAATAGCTGCCGGCGGCCATCACATAGTGGTCGGCGCTCAGCGGCTGCTCTCCCTCGGCGCCGCTGAGCGTGACACTGACGATCCGGCCGCCGGCGACATCGATGCGGCCGATGTCGCGCTCATACAGGAAGCGCACGCCGAGCAGGCTCGCCGCCTTGGCAAGTCGCTCGGTGAAAAGCCGGCAGTCGCCGGTCTCGTCGCCGGGCAGTCGCAGTCCACCGGTCAGATCGCCGGCGACGGCGGCCAGCGCCGGCTCTACGCTGGCCAGTTCGCCGGGCTCGAGCAGCTCAAAAGGCACGCCGGCTGCGCGCAGTACCTGGACATCCCGCTCGATCGCGAGTCGCTGCGCCTGGGTGCGAAACACCTGCAGCGTCCCGAGCTGGCGGCCTTCATAACGGATCTCGAGATCGGCCCGCAGCCCGATCAGGCAGTCGCGGCTGTATTCGGCCAGCCGCAGCATTCTTTCCTTGTTGACCGCGTAGCGGCCTTGGGTGCACTCGGCCAGCATCATCGCCAGCCAGCGCAACTGAAACAGCGTGCCGTCGGGTCGGATGGCCAGGGGCGCATGGCGCTGAAAGAGCCATTTCAGCGCCTTGAGGGGAATGCCTGGTGCCGCCCAGGGGGATGAATATCCCGGTGAAATCTGCCCGGCATTCGCAAAGCTGGTCTCGCAGGCGGGGGCCGGCTGCCTGTCGACCACCGTCACCTCGAGTCCCAGCCTGGCGAGTGACCAGGCGGTGGTGACACCGATGACGCCGCTGCCCATGATCAGAACCCGCATATCACTCCTTGTTGCATCGGTGCTGCCTGGAAGGGTTTTCGGCGGCTCGGCCGGTGTCGTACCGGATAACACTGTTTTCGGTTCGCGGCCGATGAACTGAGGGTTTACAGTGAATGGCCGGTCGGTGGCTGGCGTTCAATTGTGTCAGTATTGCAAACAGATCGGCGATCTCGAGCGCGCCGTCGGGAGGGTTCCCTTTCTGCACTGCGCTCAGCAACGGCGACAACAAGGACAACCCGATGCTCTCACGTCTGATTTACGCCAGTTCAGTCGCCAAACCCCTCGACCCTGCCGGAATCAACCTGCTGTTGTCGCAAGCCCGACTGCGAAACGGGCTGCGGGGTGTCACCGGGATGCTGGTGTTCGACAGCAAATATTTCCTGCAGGCGATCGAAGGCTCGCAGCGCGAGTTGAGTTCGCTTTATTCCCTGCTGGTGAATGATCCGCGCCATTGCGATCTGATGCTGCTCAAATTCGGCAGGATCGACTCAAGGCTCTTTCCCTCCTGGAACATGGCGTTCGCACCGGCTGATGCTGCGCATCGGGCGGTATTCGGCCGGCGAATGGCCGGTTCACGCTTCGATCCCTACTCGCTTGACGGCACCGCCGCCGAATCGCTGCTGATCGATTTCATGACCGTCGGTGCCGATCTGTCGGAAGCGCTCGCACGGGACTGACGTCGCCTGACGTTGCCTGGCCGGTGCTCGGGCAGATCGGCCACAGGCTGCGGGATAATTGCCGCTATGCCGACAATCAGACAGGTTCTTGCCGAGACGCTCGACGCCAGCTTCAAGGGTTTTCCGCCCGAGCGATCACCCTTCCGTGTCGAGCAGGCCAGCGCCGCCGGTCTGCAACTCTTGCGTGGCGATCTGCCGATGCCGGTGGCGGTGCTGCGCGAATCGGCCCTTCAGCACAACGCACGGTGGTTTGCGCGTTTCGTGGCTGAGTCGGGCCTGAGCCTGTCCCCGCACGGCAAGACCAGCCTCGCGCCCCAGCTCTTCGATGAGCAGCTGCGGGCGGGTGCCTGGGGCATCACCGTTGCCAACGTCCATCAGGGGCGCATTGCGGTCGAGGCCGGCGCCCTGCGGGTGCTGATGGCCAACCAGATCGCGACGGTGGCCGATGTCCGGCGCTGGAGCGCGCTTGCCGCCGCGCATCCCGGTGTTCGATTCATCACGCTGGTCGACTCGATGGCGCAGCTCGACATTCTGGTGCGCGGTGCGCAGGGCGGCCCGCGTCTTGAGCTGCTGGTCGAACTCGGAATCACTGGCGGGCGCACCGGTTGTCGCGACGATGAGCAGGCGCTCGGCCTGGCGCGGGCGGTCGCGACCAGCCCCTGTCTGAGACTGGCCGGCGTCGAAGCCTATGAAGGCCTGAATATCACTGGCGACTCGGTGCGCGACGCGCAATTGGTGGGCCAGTGGATGACCCGGCTTGGCGAGCTGGCGCAGGCCTGCGAGCGCGAGGGCCTGTTCGATGTCGATGAAGTGCTGATCTCGGCGGGTGGCTCGTCGGCCTATGATCTGATGGCCAAAGCCCTGCAGCCCGCCTTGTTGCGACCGGTCAGACGGGTGCTGCGCAGCGGCTGCTATCTGACGCACGACGACGGCATGTATCGTCGCTTTGCGGCCTCGATCGTCGAGCGGGGTCTCTATGCCAGCGTCGGTGAGCCGGGGCTTCGCGGCGCACTCGAGGTCTGGGCGGCGGTGCAGTCGCGGCCCGACCCCGACCGCGCGATCGTGACCCTCGGGCGCCGCGATGTCGGGACCGATGCCGACCTGCCACTGGCCCGTTACTGGTTGCGCCGTGGCGACTCAGCGCCCCGGGCCGCACCGATGCATTGGCAGGTCTTTGCTCATAATGACCAGCACGGCTATCTGAAGGTCGACCCGGCCGATGAGATTGCGGTGGGTGACCTGATCGGATTCGGCGTCTCGCACCCGTGTACCACTTTCGACAAGTGGCGCCTGATCTGGGGCGTCGATGACGACTATCGCGTCACCCGGGCGATCAGAACCTACTTCTGAGGCGGCGCGTCCAGGACCCGTCGGCGCAAGAACGCCATCGCATCGCGTGCGGTGGTCACCGGATCTTCTTCCATCGGCAGATGGCCGAGATTCGGATAGACGATCAGTTCGCTGCCCGGAATATCCTGCTTGAAGCGTTCGCCCATCGACAGCGGCACCCAGGTGTCCTGGGCGCCCCACAGGATGAGGGTCGGTACCTTGAGCTGACGCAACTGCTCCCAGCCGGTCGAGGGTTGCGCACTGCGGGCCCGATCGCCGAGCGCCACGCGGTTGCCTGGGCGTCGCATCAGATCCGAATAACGGGAGACCAGCTCTGGCGTGACCAGGCTGTCGTCGACATAGACGTCCTTCAGGCTGCTGTCGACCATGCCTTCGATCGGCGCCCAGCGCATCAGTTCGCTGATGATCGGCATGGCCGCAAGTTGCAGGGCCACCGCGCTGGTGGTTGAAAGATTCTGCGGATAGCCGGTGGCGTCGATGAGGATCAGGCCGCTGATGCGGTCGGGGCGCCGAAGGGCATAGCGCCAGGCGGCCTGACCGCCCAGGCTGCTGCCGGCGATGACAAAGCGCTTCAGTCCCGCGGCATCGGCAAAGCGTTCGAGGAAGTCGACGGTGGCGGCTGGCGAATAATCGCCCGATGGGTAGGGGCCGGTCAGCCCGAAGCCTGGCAGATCGAGCCTGACGACCCGCCATGAGGGCGACATGGCCTTGACCCAGCCCTCCCAGGTGTGCAGCGATGAGGCCGTGCCATGGAGCAGCAGGATGGTCGGCGTGTCATCGGGCGTGGTGGTGGCAGGCGGCCGGTCGGGCCCCGGTGCGGCGGGGGGGCTGGTTGCCGTCGATGGCGGGCCTGGATTGACAGCGGATGCGGCAGCGCTGGTGCCAATCCCGGTGTTGACGGCGGTGCTTGCGGCGGTGCTTGCGGCGGTGTGTGCAGCGCTGGTGCTCAGCGACGCGGCGGCTGCGTCGTCCAGCGGTTTGCTGCCCTGACCTTCGTCGCGCCAATGAACTTCGACCCCGTCCATCGGCAGATAGCGCGATGGCGGCGCGCCATACTGGGCTTTCAGACTGGCGAGCGGCAGATCCGTCTGGCAGCCTGCCAGCAGCAGCGTAAGGCCGAACAGAAGGATCAGTCGAGACATATCAACTCCAGTTTTCTTCGATCGCATGACAGGCGACCAGCGAACCGTCGGCACTGCGGCGCAGCAGCGGTCGTTCACTGCGGCACCGTTCCCGCACCAGCGGGCAGCGCGGGTGAAACGTGCAACCCGATGGCGGATTCAGCGGATTCGGCACTTCGCCCGAGACTGCGGTGCGAGTCTTGCCACTGCCGTCGATGACCGGGATGGCATCGAGCAGCATCCGTGTATAGGGATGCTGCGGCATCTCGAAGAGCCGGCGCTTGGGTGCCAGCTCGACGATCCGCCCGAGGTACATCACGCCCACCCGGTCGGCCACATGATTGACCACCGCCAGATTATGCGAGATGAACAGGTAGGTCAGCCCGTCGGCGCGTTGAATATCGCGCATCAGGTTCAGAACCTGCGCCTGGACCGAGACATCGAGCGCCGACGTCGGCTCGTCGCAAACCAGGAACTCTGGCCTCGAGGCCAGAGCCCGTGCAATCGACAGACGCTGACGCTGGCCGCCTGAAAACTGATGCGGGTATTTCGCGGCGTCGGCGCCCGACAGTCCGACCTGCTTGAGCAGCGCTTCGATGCGGGTCGCAATCGCGTCCTTGCCCGACATCGTCCGATGCACGCGGATCGGCTCGGCGATGATGTCGGCGACCTTCCAGCGCGGATTCAGGCTGGCATAGGGATCCTGGAAGATCATCTGCAGCCGCGAGCGCATCTGGCGTCCGCTGGGGCTGCTCATTTCTGACAGATCGACGCCGTCAAAGCGCACCTGGCCGCGGCTGGGTTTGTAAAGGCCGACCAGCATCCGGGCAATGGTCGACTTGCCGCAGCCCGATTCACCCACCAGCGCCAGCGTTTCGCCGCGGGCGATCTCGAAGCTCACATCGTCGACCGCATGCAGCAGCACACGGGGTTTACCTTCGAGCAATCGGTTGAGCCAGGGCGGCGACACATCAAAGCTTTTCGCGATCGCATCGACCACCACCAGGGGCGCGGCTGCGGCGGGAGCAGTGGTGCCTGGCACGTCAGGCTCGCGCCCGCGCTCGATGTGTTCGCCGAAGCGTTCGATCAGGCTCATTCGGTGACCGGGACCAGTGCGTGGGCGCCATGGCGCAGGCACGCCGCCATCGACCGGCCCGCGGCGACCAGTTCGGGGCGGGTCATGCGACAGGCATCGACCACCATCGGGCAGCGCGGATTGAAGGCGCAGCCCGGCGGAATGGCGTTCAGGCGCGGCATCGCACCGTCGATCTGGGCCAGCCGCTCGCGGGCATGGCCGATCAGCGGAATCGAGCCCATCAGGCCGACGGTGTAGGGATGATGCGGTCGGTGGATCACATCGGCGACCGGCCCGATCTCGGCGATTCGTCCGGCATACATCACCGCCACCCGATCGGCGGTTTCGGCGATCACGCCCATGTCGTGGGTCACCAGCATGATCGCCGTGCCGTGCTCGCGGCACAGCCGCTTGAGCAGCGCGATGATCTGCGCCTGGATCGAGACATCGAGCGCGGTGGTCGGCTCGTCGGCGACGATCAGCCTGGGCTCGGCGGCGAGCGCGAGCGCAATTACGACCCGCTGGCGCATGCCGCCCGAAAACTGGTGCGGATAGTGGTCAAAGCGCGCGGCGGCCGCCGGAATACCGGTGCTGTCGAGCAGCTCGATCGCCCGGCTGCGGGCCTGCTGTGCGCTCAGGTCGAGATGGGTGCGGATGGTCTCGACCAGTTGCCTGCCGACGGTCTGAAGCGGGTCGAGCGAGGTCAGCGGGTCCTGGAAGATTGCGCCGATCTGCCGCCCCCGGATGCGACGCATCTGCGTCGCATCGAGATTGTCGATGCGACGGCCGTCGAGCAGGATCTCGCCGCCAACGATGCGCCCGGGTGGCTCGATCAGGCCGATGATCGCGGCCCCGGTCAGCGATTTGCCAGCGCCCGATTCACCCACCACGCCGAGCACCTCGCCCGGCGCAATCGAGAACGAGACATCGTCGATTGCCACCAGCGTGCCCCGCCGGTTGGTGAAGGCAACCCGAAGGTTCTTCACCTCGAGCAGCGGCGCAATGACGGGGGTGTTGATCGACATCATGCCGGCCTACTGCAGCCGCGGATTGAGCGCATCGCGCAGCCAATCGCCCAGCAGGTTGACCGACATGCACAGCAGGATCAGGGCCAGCCCCGGAAAGACCACCAGCCACCATTCGCCCGAGTAGAGAAAGTTGTTGCCGGTATTGATCATCGTGCCGAGCGACGGCGTGGTGGGTGGCACACCCACGCCCAGAAACGACAGGGTTGCTTCGGTGATGATCGCGGTGGCGACATTGATCGTGCCGATCACCAGCACCGGACCGAGCACATTCGGCAGCACATGGCGGCGCATGATTGCAAAGGGGCCGACGCCGATCACCTGTGCAGCCTGCACATATTCGCGATGCTTCTCGACCATGGTCGAGCCGCGCACCGTGCGGGCGTATTGAACCCAGTTGGCCAGCGCGATCGATCCGATCAGGACACCGATCGACAGCGCCGCGAGGTTGGCATTGCCGGGCAGCAGGGAGCGCGCCACGCCGTTGATCAGCAGCGCAATCAGGATCGCCGGAAACGACAACTGCACGTCGGCGGTCCGCATGATGAAGGAATCGAGGCGCCCGCCCAGAAAACCCGACAGCAATCCGAGCGTCACCCCCATCACCATCGCAAGCGCGACCGAGGCCAGCCCGACCAGCAGCGAGATGCGCGAGCCATAGAGGAGGGTCGAGAGCACGTCACGGCCCTGATCGTCGGTGCCCAGCGGAAAGGCCGCCTGGCCCTGCGCGATCCAGGCCGGTGGCAGCAGTGAGTTGTTGAGATCGAGCGTGGCCAGGTCGAAGGGATCGTGCGGCGCCAGCAGCGGCGCCAGCACTGAGCCCAGGATCATCAGGACCGCGACGATGGCCGCCGCGACGGCCACAGGACTGCTTCGAAAGCTGTAGAAAATGTCGCTGTCGAAAAACCGTTCTGTTGCCGAGGTGCTCACAGCGTCTGTCACTTCACGACGGCCGTGCGATACAGAATGATGTTGTCGCCGCGCTGGTCAATGGTGACGTTCTTGCGCATCGCCCAGGCCAGCGCCTGCTGATGCAGCGGGACGTGACCGAACTCTTCGGCATGCAGCTTCATCGCCTCGGCAATCATCGCGTTGCGCTTGGGCGGATCGGTTTCGGTACCAATCTTGCCGGTCAGCTCGTCGAACTTTGCGTTGGAATAGCTGCCCAGATTGAAGGTGCCCCGGCCGCCCGTCGGCGTGGCCATGATGTTGTAGAGCGTGTTTTCCACGTCATAGGTGGTCGGCGTCCAGCCGAGCAGATAGAACGAGGTATTGCGCGACAGGATCTTCGGAAAGTAGGTGGCCTTGCTTTCTGCCTCGAGATTGATCTTGACCCCCACCCGCGCCAGCATGCCGGCCACCGCCTGGCAGATCTCGCCATCGTTCACATAGCGATCGTTGGGGCAATTCATTTTCACTTCGAAGCCGTTCGGATAGCCGGCTTCGGCCAGCAGCTTCTTGGACGCTTCCGGATCGTAGGGCGCGCGTTTGTTCAGTTCGGGCATGAAGCCGTTGACGCCCGGGCCGATCATCAGATTGGTGGGTGTGGCCGCACCGCGCATGATGCGGGTCTTGATCGCCTCGATATCGATTGCCTGGAAGAAGGCCTGGCGCACGCGCCGGTCCTTGAAGGGGTTCTTGCCTTTGACATTGGAGAAGAGCAGCTCGTCGCGTTTCTGATCCATGCCCAGGAAAATCGTGCGCAGCTCCGGGCCCTGCAGGACGGTGAGGTTGCTGTCCTGTTTCAGGCGCTCGACGTCCTGCACCGGCGCCGGCTGCATCAGGTCGATTTCGCCGGATTTGAGGGCCGCGACCCGGGTGGCATCATTGCCGATCGGGGTCCAGACAACCTCGTCGACATTGCCTTCGATCTTGCCCCAGTACTGCTGGTTGCGGACCAGCACAGTGCGCACGCCCGGCTCACGCGAGCGCAGGCGGAAGGGGCCGGTGCCGTTGGCGCGCACCGACGCTGCGTTCTCGACGCCCTTGCGCTTGTCGACCGGTTTGGCCGCACCGCTGGCCTCGCACCAGGCTTTGTTCATCATCGACAGCGAGGTGATCATCTCGGGAAAAATCGGCAGCGGCACGGTCGTGGTGATTTCGATCGTGCGCTCATCGATCTTGCGGACTTCCTTGACCTGGCTCACCGCACCGCGCAGGTCGGAGCCGGCGTCGGCTGCCCGCTGGAACGAGAAGACCACATCGTCGGCGGTGAAGGGCTGGCCGTCATGAAAGCTCACACCGCGACGCAGCGTGAAGACCCAACTGGTGGGCGAGCTCTGCTTCCATTCGGTGGCCAGCGCCGGCTTGAGTGCGAGTTTGCTGTCACGGGTCACCAGCGGTTCGTAGACATTGGCGGTGAAGCCGAGCTGCGTCGTCTCGTTGAGCGAATGCGGATCCATCGAGAGCGCGTCTCCCTGGTCGGCAGTGCGAAGGGTGACCGCGTGTGAAGCAGACGCCAGCAGCGTGGCTGCGAGGGCAGCAAGGAATCGGGTTGATGGCTTCAAGGGTGTCTCCTGGTCTGGTGTCAGTGATCGGGGTCAGTGGGACGAGCCTGCGCGTTCGACGCGCAATCGCGGATCGACAACGAAATAAAGCAGGTCAACAACAAGGTTGATGGTTACGAAGATGAGTGCGATCAGACACAGATAGGCGGCCATGATCGGGATGTCGGCCACCTGTACCGACTGGATGAACAGCAGCCCCATGCCCGGCCACTGAAACACGGTTTCGGTGATGATGGCAAAAGCAATGATCGCGCCAAGCTGCAGGCCGGTAATGGTGATGACCGGCACCAGCGTGTTGCGCAGGGCATGGCCGAAGTAGACAGCTCGATCAGACAGGCCGCGGGCACGCGCGAACTTGATGTAGTCGGTGCGCAGGACCTCGAGCATCTCGGCGCGAACCAGCCGCATGATCAGCGTCGTCTGAAAGAGTGCCAGCGTGATCGCCGGCAGGACGATGTGCGCCCAGCCGTCGCGCCCCAGCAGCCCGGTCGACCACCAGCCGAGTGAGACGGTCTGGCCGCGTCCGAACGAGGGCAGCCAGCCGAGGATGACCGCAAAGACCAGGATCAGCAGGATGCCGATCAGGAAGGTGGGCAGCGACACGCCGATGAGCGAGGTCGCCAGCAGCAGATTGGCCAGCCAGCCCTTGCGCCGCAAGGCGGTGTAGACGCCCATCGGTATGCCGATCACCAGCGCGAGCACCGCCGCCACGATCGACAGTTCCATGGTGGCCGGAAAGCGTTCTTTGAGCAGGGTCGAGACTTTGCGACTTTGCCGATAGGACATGCCGAAATCGCCCTGCACCGCCTGCCCCACGAAGTGGGCGAACTGCACCGGAATCGGGTCGTCAAGGCCGAGATCGCGACGCAACTCGGCACGCTGCTCGGGCGTGGCGTCCTGGCCGACCATCGCCAGCACCGGGTCGCCCACGAACTGAAAGAGCGAGAACGCGACGAAGCCCACGACGCCCATGACGATGATCGACTGAATCAGGCGACGGATAACGAAGGCAATCATCGGGGATCAGGGGCCGGGGCGGCTGCGTCGAGTGGGGCTGCGTCGGATGGGGCGGCGTATTAGGCCAGCGGCAGGAATTTCTGCACGAGCCGCGCCCAGTAGCTGCCGCCCAGCGGAATCAGCTCGTCGTTGAAGTCATAGCTCGGGTTGTGCAGCATGCAGGGCCCCATGCCATGGCCCGAGTCGCGATGCGAACCGTCGCCGTTGCCGATGAAGGCATAGCAGCCGGCCTTGACCTGCAGCATGAAGGCGAAGTCTTCCGAGCTCATGGTCGGCTCGCAGCTGGCATTGACATTCGCCGGACCGACCATCTCCTGCATGACGCCCACCGCGAAGGCGGTCTGGGTGGCGTCGTTGATCGTGGGCGGATAGTTGCGGTGAAAGTGCAGTGAGCCGACAGCGCCGAAGGCCGGCGGCAGTTGCTCGGCAAGCGCCTTCATGCGCGACTCGACCAGATCGAGGGTCTCGATGCTGAAGGTGCGCACCGTTCCGCGGATCGAGGCGGTGTCGGGCACGATGTTGGTGGTCGTGCCGGTGTGGATTTCGGTGACCGACAGGACGGCGGTATCGATCGGGCGCTTGTTGCGAGTGATGATCGACTGAAGCGCCTGCACAAGGTGCGTGGCGACCAGCACCGGGTCGATGCCCAGATGGGGCATGGCGGCATGCGTGCCCTTGCCCTGGATCGTGATCTCGAATTCGCTGGATGACGCCATCATCGGGCCAGGCGTCACGCCGAAGGTGCCGGCATCAGACCCGGGCCAGTTGTGCATGCCGAAGACCGCTTCGCAGGGAAAGCGCTCGAACAGGCCGTCGTCGATCATTCTTTTTGCGCCGGCACCGCCTTCTTCGGCCGGCTGAAAGATGAAATGGACGATGCCGTCGAAGCCGCCGTGCAGCGTCAGCCAGCGCGCGCCGGCCAGCAGCATTGCGGTGTGTCCGTCATGACCGCAGGCATG
>CAIKZV010000181.1 GCA_903831925.1 uncultured Burkholderiales bacterium | reverse complement strand
TCGGCACCTTCCCGCGCCTGGTCAAGCTGATTCCCGAGGGGATCGTGCGCGAACTGGCTTATACCGGCCGGCGCATGCCAGCCAGGGAAGCGCAAGCCTGCGGCCTGGTCAATCGCGTCTTTGCCAATCAGGCGACCATGCTGACCGAGGTGATGGCGATTGCGCGCGAGATTGCCGCTCGTGCACCGCTTGCGGTCTTTGGCTGCAAGCGGATGATCAATTACGCCCGCGACCATTCGACCGCCGATGGCCTCGACTACATCGGGATCTGGAACGCCAGCATGCTGCAGGGCGAGGAAATCCAGGAGGCGATCAGTGCGAATCGTGATCGGCGTGCCGGTGACTTTGTCGAGCTGCCAGTCATGAGAAAGTGATTCGCTTTGCCCAGTGCGGCCTCTGGCCGAACGCGCTGACCCTGTATTCTCTTGAGTCTTTCCGTACCGATTCCTGATCAACATCCCCCGACTTCACCGGAGACATCATGAAAAACGAGCAGAAGTTCTATATCGACGGCCAATGGGTCGAGCCCCACAGCAAGCAGACCCTTGCCGTGGTCAACCCCGCCACCGAAGCCGTGATCGCCACGATTGCCATCGGCGACGAGACCGACGTTGACCGTGCAGTCGCCGCTGCGCGCCGCGCCTTCGTGACTTTTTCGCAGACCACGATCGAAGAGCGTGCCGCACTGCTGGAAAAGATCATCGCGGTCTACAAGGCTCGCATGCCCGAAATCGCCGCCGCGGTGTCGCAGGAGATGGGTGCGCCGGTGAGCCTGGCCACCGCTGCACAGGCACCGTCGGGCTTGGGTCATCTGATGCATGCGCTCAAGGCACTGAAGTCGTTTGAGTGGGAAAAGGATGTCGGGCGCAGCCGGATCGTTCATGAGGCGATCGGTGTGTGCGCGCTCATCACGCCCTGGAACTGGCCGCTCAACCAGATCGCGGCGAAGGTTGCGCCCGCACTGGCTGCCGGTTGCACCGTAGTGCTCAAGCCCACTGAAATTGCGCCGCTCAACGCCATCCTGTTCGCTGAGGTGATGCACGAAGCCGGCGTGCCGCCCGGTGTGTTCAACCTGGTCAATGGTGACGGCCCGGGCGTGGGCACCTTCCTGTCCAAGCACAAGGACGTCGACATGGTGTCGTTCACCGGTTCGACCCGCGCCGGCGTGCTGGTCGCGCAAAATGCCGCCCCCACCGTCAAGCGCGTCACCCAGGAGCTCGGTGGCAAGTCGGCAAACATCATCCTCGACGATGCCGACTTCAAGAAGGTCATCTCGGCCGGCCTGTTTGCCTGCACCTCCAACAGCGGTCAGTCCTGCAATGCCCCGACCCGCATGCTCGTGCCGATCAGCCGCATGGATGAGGCCGCCGCGATTGCGCGTGCTGCAGCCGAAGCGGTCACTGTGGGTGATCCGACCAAGCCCGAGACCAAAGCGGGTCCGGTGGTCTCCAAGCTGCAGTGGGACAAGATCCAGACGCTCATCAAGAAGGGCATCGAAGAGGGTGCCAAGCTTGAGTGCGGCGGCGCTGGTCTGCCGGACGGACTTTCTGCCGGTTACTTCGTCAAGCCTACGGTGTTCTCGCATGTCACCAACGAGATGACCATCGCGCGCGAAGAGATCTTCGGGCCGGTGCTCTCGATCATCGGCTATAAAGACGATGCCGATGCGATCCGCATTGCCAATGACACGCCCTATGGTCTGTCGGGCTATGTGTCCTCCGGCAGCATCGACCGTGCCCGAGGTGTCGCGCGCCAGATTCGCGCCGGCAACATCCATGTGAACGGCGCCGGTGTCGACCCGGGTTCACCGTTCGGCGGCTACAAGCAGTCGGGCAATGGCCGTGAATTCGGTGTCTGGGGGCTTGAGGAGTTTCTCGAGACCAAAGCGATTCTGGGCTATCACGCCCCGGTCGCTGCCTGATGGTGAGTTGATCATCGAAAGCAGGGCGCTGGCCTTTCAGCCAGCCACCCTGCTTCGATGTGGTGCCTGCGCACCGCACTTCTCATCCAGTCGTTCATCGAATCAAAAAGAGCTCTGATGACAGAGCCATCGGAGACAGACATGACCATCGGCTCGACATCGCGCCGTACGATTCTCAAGGCAGGTGGT
>CAIKZV010000180.1 GCA_903831925.1 uncultured Burkholderiales bacterium | reverse complement strand
TTGCGCGCGCGGCTGTAATAGCCAAGGCCGCTCCAGAGGGCAAGGACCTCGTCCGGTTCGGCACGCGCCAGCGTCAGGACATCAGGAAATCGTTCGATGAATCGCGCATAGTAGGCGAGCACGGTCTGCACCTGAGTCTGCTGCAGCATGATCTCGGAGACCCAGATGCGATACGGATCGCGGGTCTGCTGCCACGGCAAGGCATGTCGACCGCTGCGGTGCTGCCAGGCGATGAGCCGGCGAGAAAAAGTATCGTCCGGTTCGGGACGATCGAGGCCCGCAGCCAGGCTCAGGCCGACACCGTATCGGCGATTGCCGGCGCCTCGTGCGCCAGCAAGGCCGTGACCTCGGCCGCCAGCCTCTCACTGCGATCGAGCTCGGCATCGACCCGGGTACGATCTTCCTCAATCTGCGCGATGCGCTCCTGCAGATGGCCGCTGGCCTCCATCACCCGGCGCACCGAGTCGACGCGCCGGCGCAGTTGCGCCTGATGCTCGCGCACCTGACTGTCGATCGGTGCCATCAATGCGCGCAGCCAGTTCTGGATGTCTTCGCCGGCGCGTTCATAGACATCCCGAATCCGCACCGCCACCGATTCGAAAAAGCGCCGCGTCAGGGCCCACTTCTCGGTGGTCACCAGGCTGAGCGCACCGAACTGCTGACGGTGCAGCGCCTCGATCCGCTCCAGCTCGTCGCTGAAGGACTGCGTTGAAAAGGGCGCCGGCGCACCCAGCACCAGCCCGTGCTCGCGATTGAAGCTGGCATACATCGCGGCCATCATGCTCTGGACCTCGACGACATGATCGGAGAGCGTTCGAAAGTCGGCCCGCACCGCCATCAGCAGACTGTTCATGCCCTGGCTCAGCCCGATCGACAGCGAGCTTGCACGCATCTGATGCCTGGCCGCGCGGACATGACGTTTGAGCTGGTCGATGCGAATCGTGTTCTGGATCGACTGCTCGTGGCGACCGAGCACCATGCGCAGCGCCTGCGTCTGACGCAGCGTGCCGTCAAACTCGGCGCGCTCGAGCTTGACGCGCCGGGCGATCTGCTCGAGCGTTGCGCGGTTCTTGCCGCGCAAGCCGTTGAGCTCGAAGACCTGCTCGACCAGATTGCGCCGGCGGGTGGCGAGCAGGGCATGGATGAGCGCGCGCGCCTCGTCGAATTCACGGCGCAACTGATCGCTCATGATGGTCTTCTGGCGCGGCACGATCTCGAGCGCCAGCGCCTGTTCGAGCTCGGGCAGGCGGCTGCGGGCCAGCAGCACGTCGTCATCGACCACCTTGGCGAGCAGCCCTTTTTGTGCCGAGACCGCAAAGACGTTATCGCGCGGCAGCGCCAGAATCCGGGCGACCGAATCGACCTGCAGCGAGATCTCGGCGTCGATCTCGGCGTCCGAGCGCATGCCGTCCCACAAGCCGTCGATCTTGTTGAGCACCACAAAGCGTCCCGACTGATGCGCCGGGCTGATCCGATCGCGCCAGACCTCGATATCCGATCGCGTCACACCGGCATCCGCCGACAGCAGGAAGAGCACCGCCTGCGCGCTCGGAATGACGTTGAGCGTCAGTTCGGGCTCGGCGCCGATCGAGTTCAGACCGGGCGTGTCGATGATGACCAGTCCGGATTCGAGCAGCGGATGCGGCAGATTGGCAATCGCATGGCGCCAGCGCGAGACCTCGATCAGACCATCGGCATCGGGGCGAAGCGGCGACTCGCTGTCGGTTTCGTCGACCATTCCGAGCAGGACCGCCTCATGAACCGGCACCCGCTTGGTCTCGCGCACGCAGTCGAACGCGGCGCGCAGGCTGGCCAGGTTGCCCGGCTCGAAGGGAACCGTCACCCATTCGCGAGGCGATTTGCGCAGTTCGGTGACCGTCATGTCGTGCATGCGGGTCTCGATCGGCAGCAGCCTGATGCCGGGCGGCTCGGCCGAGTCGTACATCAGCTCGGTCGGGCACATGGTTGTGCGCCCGGCCGAGGTCGGCAGCACCCGCTGACCATAGTCGGAAAAGAACAAGGCATTGATGAGCTCTGACTTGCCGCGCGAGAACTCGGCGACAAAAGCGATCGACATGCGATCACCGGCCAGGCGCTCGAGGCTGCGGGCAAAACGCTGATGCATCGGTGCATCTGCAAGTCCCGCCTCTGCAAGCCAGTGGGCGTAGCCGGTCAGCGCTTCGGCGAGCGCCGCGCGCCAGGCGCCGTAGGCCTGGATCCGATCATTGAAACCGGTCATCGGGAGCTTTGAATAGGGTGGATGGACGGCCTTGTCAATGCAGGCGCGCCAGTGCTGCCGAGGCTAGCACACGTCGGCGCCCGGCTGTTCACCCGGCGCGCCGCAGCGTGGCGGCCCGACCAACGGCGAGCAAAGGCGGCCCCGGGCAAGCCCGAGCTGAGCCCAGGTTGCGCCCGAGGCAAGCTCGAACCGACTCCGGGGACGCACGCCTCAGGTCTGGCAACGCGGGCACCAGAAGGTCGACCGCTGCTGCTGGCGCATCGTGCGCACCGGGGTGGCACAGAGCCGACAGGGCTCGCCCGCCCGGTCGTAGACAAAGCATTCATTCTGGAAATAGCCGCTCGCCCCGTCGCTGGCCACGAAGTCGCGCAGCGTACTGCCGCCGGCCTGAATCGCCGCCGCCAGCGTCTGACGGATTGCCTGTGCCAAGCTCAGACAGCGCGCCCGGCTGATACGCCCGGCGGCGGTGGTCGGGCGGATTCCGGCCCGAAACAGGCTCTCGGACGCATAGATATTGCCCACGCCCACGACGACCGTCCCCGACAGCAGCAACTGCTTGATCGCCAGCCTGCGCCCGCGGGTGGCCCGATAGAGCAGATCGCCGTCGAAGGCCGGCGAAAACGGCTCGACGCCGAGCGAGGCGAGCAGGGGATGATGCTCGGGCGCTCCCTCGGTGGCATCGTGCCAGAGCACCGCGCCGAATCGCCGCGGATCGTTGAGTCGCAGCACGCCGCCCGCGAACTGCAACTCGAAATGATCATGGGTGCGCAGCGGGCGATCAGGCGGCGTCCAGGCAATCGTGCCCGACATGCCCAGATGCACGATCAGCCATCCCGGCTCGACCGCAAAGAGCAGATACTTGCCGCGGCGCTCCACCGCCCGCAGCACCCGGCCGGTCAGCCGCTCTGGCAAACCGTCCGGAATCGGCCATCGCAGCGCCGGCGCGCGCCTCACGACGCCGGTGATGCGGCGTCCGACCGCTGTCGCGGCAAGTCCGCTGCGAACAACTTCGACCTCGGGGAGTTCAGGCATCGGACGGCTGGGGCTCGGTTGCCGGTGAGTTTAAGCTAGCCTACTATCCCATGATGAATGTCCCCTTTGCGCTGGCCGCACTTGTTGTCGCGGCGACCCTTTCCGGATGTGCGAGCCACAACGCGCCCGGCTC
>CAIKZV010000179.1 GCA_903831925.1 uncultured Burkholderiales bacterium | reverse complement strand
TCTGCAGTGCTGTCGTGACGCGGGAATTCGCTTTGTACTTCTGTCGCAGCGCGATCAGCTGCTTTTTCGAGCCGGTACACAGTTCGACGATATTTTTAGTCAGAAAGGCGGCCCGTTCGGCGTCATAGCCTTCTTCGCCGACGAAGTGCTCGCAGCGCTCGCGACGCTCGACAAATTTTTCGACATCAATGGGCAAGGCCGCCTGGGTGTCGGTCGCGTTGCGGGGCGTTGCTGCCATCACGGTCGGTGCAGTGTCGGTCGTGGCGGCATTCTCGGGTTCGGCTTCGTTGACCTGCCCAGTGGGGGCCGATCCACGCGCCTGGGGGGCGAGCACTTGTGCCAGCGCATCAGAAAGCGGTTTTTTCGAGGGGCTGCCGGTGTTCAGCATCGATGCCAGCGCCAGATCGGCGCCGTGCAGACCTTCGGCGATCGTGGCGATGTCGATCCCCTGTTGCGGCTTGCCATTGACTTTGAGTGCGTCGCTGGTGATCTCGAAGCTTGCCTTGAGCGAGCGGTCCTTGGCTTGCTGAAATCCAAGCTCGAGCATCGCCTGACGCTGCTCATCGCTGAGCCGCTCGAGCGACACAGCGATGTCGCCACTGGATCGAAGCTGCCTGACAAGTGATGGCGTGCCGTTTGTCGAGGGAGTCATTTCGACTTTGATACTGCCCTCGATAGCGCCGTCTTCAGTCGCCAGGGCCAGCTTGCTCAGTCCGACCGTCAAGCCTCGTGTCAGCATTTTGCCGATGGCCTGCTTTGTGCGCGACTGCTCGTCCGCGGTCATCTGCTGAAAGCCGCAGCTCGAACGAAACACCTGATTGAGCACCTGAGTACTGGCGGCATCCAGATCGGTGATCGCAAATTCGAGTTGCAGGTTTTTGAGCGCCTCACTGCCAATGGCCAGTTGTCGGGCCTTGGCCGTCACGGTTGTATCGAATCGATCATCCTGGGCCACGGCTTTTGTCAGCAAGGACAAGCCCTCGACGGTGCCATCACGCAAGCTCAGTTTGTCGACATCGAGGGCATAAGCACCCGTGCCGAGTTTTCGATCCTGCAGATCCACCGACAGCGACAAGCCGTTCAATTCGGCTGGCTGAGCGGCCGCACGCACTGTCAGTCGATCGAGCTTCCAGTCGAGCGCCAGCCGCTTGGCATCAAGCCTGATTTGCCCGACCGATGGCGATGCCTTCAGCCCGGAATTGCGGCGGCTCAGTTCGGGGATTGAAAAATCGCTGCTGACTTCGCCCTGGAAGGTAACTTTTCCTGCGCCCGAGACTTTCGCGTTCGGGCCGATCACGGCGTTCAGTGCCTCAGCGGTATCGCCGATCGGGGTCGCGACCCAGTCAAAACGGGCGAGACCCGACGGCAAGGGAAGATGATCAATGCGATACGCCACCTTCGCGATCGGCCCAGAGGCATCTGACCCCTTGTCGGAGCAGTCGTCCGTCAGCGCGATGTCGGCAGTGCCCGACGACGAGAACCAGCCCCGCTGATGCGCGAGTCCTGTGAGTTGAAAGCTGGTGGCGTCGTTTGAGGCCGGTGCAGTGAGCGATTGCAATGCCGTTTCGGTTTGTGACCCGACATACGCCGCCGACCCGAGCCACCCGGCGACCATCAGGAGCACTGCGCCCCCAGCTGCCAATCCGGTTTTCATTGACGGTGCCATGATGCGCGATACCTGTTGTGACGGCCGTTCATTGCAAAGGGATACTGAACGTGCACTGGTAATGGAAGTAGTCGGTCAATTTGATGGCGTTTGCCCCGCAGTTGCCCATCTGCGAGACAAAGTTGCCGGCACTGGTCAGTTTGAGTATTCCGCTGGTGTCGGCGGCGTTACCTCGAACGACTTCGGTCAAGAGGGTGCTCGCGCCGGTTGTGGCATTGGTCTTGACGATGGCACTGCCGGTGTAATCGCCGTTGACGCGAAGGAAGTAGTAGTAGCCTGCCTTGTAGATTGCGTCCAGTGCCAGGGCGTAGGTGAGCCCGGTGCTGGTGACCCTCGGAATCCCGGCACTCAGATCATTCACGTACTCGAACTTGCCATTGAGGTACTGCAGCACTTTTGTGCCGAACTCATTCGATGCCGGCGGGCCGGCCTGAGCGCCGGTGGGGTTGCCCGAGACTACGACATTGATCTTGCCGTTGATCGGAATCGCCCGGATGCCATAGATCGCCTTCTGGAACATGTCCGCCGGAAAGCGGGTTGCATCGACCCGAATGCTGCCGTCGCCGTTTCCCCACAGAACGATCGGCGTCTGGAAATGTCCGGTATCGACCGACAGGATGTCGACATTGCCATCACCATCGATATCCGCCAGAGCCACCTGGTGTGCATAGATCGATGGCACGCCCAGCATCACGACCCGATAGCTGCCATCAGGCTGACTCAGGACCGCATACTGAAGCGAGCTGTCATCGAAGACGCCGTTGATGGTGAAGTCAGGGCCGGTGCAGCTGATGACCGCATCGGGTCTGCCATCCTTGTTCAGATCGGCGATCTCGATGAACCCCGGGCTCACGCAGATCGTGCGTTCGCTGGGGGTCTTGATCAGCTGGCTGCTGACGTCGGTCCATTGGCCGCTTGCGTCCTTGCGAAGAAAGTACAACTTGGCTGGCGAGTCCGGCCATTTGGCGGGATTGCTGCCGGGAAAGGCATTTTTGTAGAAGGTCGAGGCGGTGATCGCGCTGAAGGCGCCTTCCTGCAGAAAGTCCGCGAAGGCCACGCCCCGCTCACCGATGTTCTGTTCACCAGCCTCGAGGGTGACGCCAGGGATGTCCTGAAGATTGGGCAGCTTCGGATCGTCGAGCGCGATGTCGTTCTTGTTCTCGTAGCTGCTTGCCAGCACCGGCATCGGCACCGTCAGGACGACGGTTTTTGCGGCCGTGCCGCCTGCGCCGGTGCAGGTGATGGTGTAGCTGAATTGTCCACCGGCGCCTGGCGTGATCGCCTTGCTGCCTCGCGTGGCTTGGCTCCCCGACCATGAGTTCGAGCTGCTGCAGCTGCTTGTGTCGGTCGACGACCAGGTCAGTGTCACCGGGCTGTTGACTGAGGCCTTGGTGGCCGACAAGGCCAGGGAGACGGTGGGTGCCGCTGCGGCCGACGCAGTCGATGTCGCAGTCGGTGTTGTGGCTGTGCCGCTGCTGCCACCGCCTCCGCCGCATGCGACGAGGCAGGCGGCAAGCGCCACCAGTGCGGCGGCTGCAGCGCCGCGAAGGCTGTTATTGGGCATCGCGCAATCTCCTGGGGATACGGGAGACATCGGCACGAAAGCCAGAAGCTTGAGCCGTATCGGTCAGGTCATCGTTTCGAAGACTGACCTCGCATGCTCCCGCATGGCATTCCGGGCGATTGCATAGCCTGGGCCTCAGCCGACATTATCGGTGTCAGCGCCGTCCGCCGCGTCCTCCGCCGCCGTAACCACCGCCACCGCCATAACCACCGCCACCGCCATAACGCGAACCCTCGGGCGGGCTCGAGCCCCAGGACTTTGTCTGACCGGTTTTGGCATTGTAGGTGTCGGTCGAGCCGGTGTGGCTGTAGCCCTGCGGGCCGGCTGTCGTCGAGCCGCTGTGCTCGATGCTGCTGCCACTGGCACTGGTCCCCGAGAAGTCGGAGCTTCCAGACCGTTGGCCGGTGGTGGTGTTGTAGCTGCGGTCAGCAGTGCCGCTGGCAGTGCCGCCAGCAGCGGAGGTTGCACTGCCGGTTCGGTCCTGCGTTGCGACCCCTGTTGTGGTGTTGTAGCTGCGATTAGACGAAGCGGTGCCGGTGCCGCCTGCCACCGTGTTGGCAGTCGCTGAACGGTCCTGTGAGGCCACGCCGGTGTTGGCGTTGTAGCTGCGGTTGGTGTCGTAGGTTCCGGTCGTGCCGGTGGCCTTGTTGGTATAGGTGCCGCTGTTTGAGACGCCTGCCACACCGCCACCCGAATAGGCGGTCTTGGTGCCCGAATACGCGGTATTGCCGTATTGGCCATAGACGCTTGCGGTGGCGCTGCCACAGCAGGCATAGGGATGGTAGGCCGCGCCGTAATACGGGGTCACCCATGCGGCAGTGGCCAGGCCGGTCGCGAATCCATAGGTAAAGCCCAGAGCCGGGTTATAGACCGGCACGGCGGCCACGCCGTAGGTATAGGGCGGGGGATACCAGACGGTGCTGACATAGGTCGGGTAGACATAGCCTGTGCCATAGACCACCGTGCCATAGGGCTCGACCACGGTGCCGAGATAGCCCGGTGTGTAGCCGACATAGACCACCTCGGGCGTCGAGCCATAGACGCGCACATAGGTCACGAAGTGCAGCATCGACGAGGTCGGAATGG
>CAIKZV010000178.1 GCA_903831925.1 uncultured Burkholderiales bacterium | reverse complement strand
GCCGCATCCCGAACCCCATTCGCTCGCCGACGAAATTGCGGCATTCACCGAACTCGAGTCACGCCTGGACGAATTGCCGAAGCCTTAGTCGCGCCCAATCGCGGGACAGGCGAGCCGCCCCGGATATCGGCGTTTTCAGCCGGCCACCGCCATCTGACCGATCAGCATGGAGCCTGTGCGATAGGCGCCGCGCTGCACTTCGTCGGCGCCGATTGCCACGATATCGGAAAAAATATCTTTCAGATTGCCGGCGATGGTGATCTCTTCAACCGGGTATTTGATGCGACCGCCCTCGACCCAGTAGCCGCTTGCGCCGCGCGAATAATCACCGGTGAGAATGCTGACACCGTGTCCGAGCAGTTCGGTCACGAACAGTCCGGTGCCAAGTTTTTTCAGCATCGCCTTGAGATCATCGCGCGGATCGGTGTGGCGACTGGTCAGGGACAGGCGATGCGCGCCGCCGGCATTGCCGGTGGTCTTCATGCCAAGCTTGCGCGCCGAGTAGGTCGACAGGAACCAGCCCTCGAGCACGCCTGCGGTCACCACCGACCGCGCCCGTGTGACCACGCCCTCATCGTCAAACGCGCTGCTGCCGAATCCGCCAGGCAGATGCGGGTCTTCGTGGATATCGAGATGGGGCGAAAACACCTGGGTGCCAAGCGCATCGACCAGAAAACTTGCCTTGCGATAGAGCGAACCACCGCTTGCCGCGCCCACGAAACTGCCGAGCATGCCGCAGGCCAGGGGCGCTTCGAGCAGCACCGGCACGCGTCGGGTCGAGAGCTTTTTCGCGCCAAGGCGCGACAGCGCGCGCTGCGCGGCATAACGCCCGACCGCCTTGGGGTCGGCCAGATCGGTGGAGCGCCGCGCCATCGAATACCAGTCGTCGCGCTGCATGGCGCGACCGCGACGGGCGATCGGGGCAATCGAGATCGAGTGACGGCTATACGGATATCCGCCCATGAAGCCCAGGCTGTTGGCCGAGATGAAATGGCCGTGGCTGGCCCCCACACCCGCGCCTTCGGTATTGACGATTGCAGGACTCACCGCAAACGCAGCGGCTTCCATGCGGCAGGCCAGGTCGATGGCTTCTTCGGCCTCGATCGCCCAGGGGTGAAAGAGCGCGAGGTCTTTCGGGGCGCGCTCGAGCGTGTCCGGGTCGGGCAGCCCGGCGAAGCTGTCTTCGCCGGTAAAGCGGGCAATTTCGTAGGCCGCCTTGACGGTCTGGGCAATCGCTTCATCGCCGAAATCGCTGGTGCTGGCGTGGCCTTTTCGGTCACCGATATAGACCGAGACGCTCAGGCCCTTGTCGCGGGTCTGCTCGATGGTCTCGACCTTGCCTTTGCGCACATTGATCGACAGACCTGAGCCCTCGGAGACGTCGGTGGACGCTGCGGTGGCACCGAGCTTTGCGGCACGGTCGAGCACCGACTGGGCGAGTTCTTCGAAACGGGCGCGGCTGTAGTCGAACATGGTGAATGACCGGGGCAAACCGGTACGAGGCGGTCAGGAAGCGGCGGAATAAAGTGGTTGTCGCTGCGGTTGCTGCAGAGCGACCGGCTATCATAGCGCGCCCATGAAGCCGCCTCCTTACGATACCCACAGCCACGATGACCCTGACGCAGACGATGACGATCTGCCGCTGGGCCCAAGCAAGACGCAGCGCAAGCGTGAGTCTCACGAACTGCAGGCGCTCGGCGAGACCATCGTCGGTCTGCCCAAAGCGCGGCTCGACAAGCTCGCGCTGCCCGAACCCTTGCTCGATGCGGTGATGCTCGCGCGAAAAATCACCGCGCATGAGGGGCGCCGGCGACAGATGCAGTACATCGGCAAACTCATGCGACGGGTCGATGCCGATGCGATCCGTGCGGTTCTGGTGGTCGATGACGACCGCCATCGGGCCGAGACCGCGATCATGCATGCCGCCGAACGCTGGCGCGATGCCCTGATCGCCGAGCCCGGGCGGCTCACCGAATTCGTCGGCAAATACCCGGTCGCGGCCTTGCGCAATCTGCATCCGATGATCCGGTCGGCGGCCACCGAAGTCTCACGCGCCCAGCACGGTCGCCATTACCGTGATCTGTTTCGCGAGTTGCGCGACATCATGAGCGCGGAGCTTGATGCGGGTGCGGGTGCGGGTGGTGCTGGTGGTGATGCCGCTGATGAGTCCGATGCTTGATGCGGATGATTCTGGCCACGACTGACGCCTTACTGAAGACCTG
>CAIKZV010000177.1 GCA_903831925.1 uncultured Burkholderiales bacterium | reverse complement strand
GGCACGCTCAGCGCCGGCAGTCCGGCGAGCGTCACGCCGGCCACGACCTCCATCCAGCGATGGTAGGAATCCATGGGCCGTCCGTTGATCTCGCTCGGCCAGCGCTGGGTGATGTCGAAGGGAAAGCACTGGGCGGTCGGCAGCACCAGGAAGTCGTAGCGTTCGAAGAGTTCGAGCACACGCTGATACCAGGCGGTGCGAACGACGGTGGCCTTCTGGACCGCGCTGGTACTCATTGCGACGCCCTGCTCGAACTCCCACTGGGTCTCAGGCTTGACCTGGGCCCAGCGGGCCGCATCAGCATGGATCGGCTCGAATCGCCCGACATTCGACAGTGAGCGCAGCGCGCAGAAACTTTGCCACAGCGACTCGGCATCAAAGCCCAGTGGCGTCGCTTCGACATCGCAGCCCAGCGCACTGAAGTCCTGCAGCGCACGCTCGCACAGCGCGAGTACGCCCGGCTCCATCGCAAGGTGTCCGTCGTAGTCGCCCAGCCAGCCGATCCTGATCGCCCGCCAGTGATCGGCGTCGCGTCGCAGACCATCCGGTCCGATCGCCGGATCCTTCGGCAGCGACAGCGGCTGACGCGGATCAGCGCCCGCCTGCGTGGCCAGCAGTGCAGCAAGGTCGGGAAGATTGCGGGCCATCGGCCCTTCGGTCGAGAGCTGTGCAAAAAACACATCGTCGGCCGGCCACTTCGGCACACGACCGCGTGACGGGCGCATCCCGAAGACATTGCTCCAGCCGGCCGGATTGCGCAGCGAGCCGCCAAAGTCGCTGCCATCGGCCACCGGCAGCATGCGCAGGGCCAGGCCGACCGCCGCGCCGCCGCTCGATCCGCCGCAGGTACGGCTCGGGTCGTAGGCATTGGGCGTGGCACCGAAGACCGGATTGAAGGTGTGCGATCCCATGCCCCATTCGGGCACGTTGGTCTTGCCGATGATAATTGCGCCGGCTGCCTTGATGCGCGACACCATCAGCGAGTCGGCGGCCGGGACATGGTTGCGAAAGAGCGGCGAGCCCCAGGTGGTGACGATGCCTGCGGTTTGCTCGAGGTCTTTCACCGCATGCGGAAAACCATGCATCCAGCCGAGCGACTCACCCCGGCTGAGCTGGGCGTCGCGGATATCGGCCTGCGCGAGCAGGTCGGCCTCGTCGCGCATCGAGACGATGGCATTGGCCTGCGCATTGAGCTTGCCGATGCGACCGAGAAATGCCTGCATCACCTCACGGCAGGAGGCGTCGCGTCGATGGATCGTGGCCGACAGCTCAAGGGCATCGAGCTGGCACAGGTCGTTAGTGGGCGTCTGTTCGGTCGTCATGGTCAGGCTCGCTCGAAGACAACATCCTGGGCGCCTTCCCAGAGCACCTTGACACCCAAGGCGCGAAGGTTCTCGCGTCCTTCGGTGATCGTCAGGAAATGGTTGCCGGCAAGCTGGCCCATCTTCGAGGCAAAGCAGCACGACCCATAGGCCAGGATGATCTCGGTCTCGCTGAAGCCGCCCGGATAGAAAAGAATGTCGCCCACCGACGGGTGGCTGGTGTGGTTCTCGAAGCCCACGCCGAGTTCGAAGTCGCCCAGCGGCACCCAGACGCCTTCGCCGCTCCAGCGCACGTGAATCATCTTCTGGCGGTAAGGCAAAAGCGCCATGAAAGCGGCCACGGTTTTCGGGGCGTCGGGGTTGGTGTCGGCGATGAAGGTGTGGCCGGCGGCGGTGATCTTGATCCGGGGCATGATGGGCTCTGAAGTGGTCGGTAAACCCGATTGTCCCCGAAGATGGTCCGTGGGTCCGTGCGAGGCCGGATAATCGCGAGTCCGACCCGATCGGTTTCCCCGTCATGAACCGCAACCCGACCCGCGCACCGGCCACACTCGTTTTCGTGCATGGCGCATTTTTCGGGCCCTGGATCTGGGCCGAGCATCTGATGCCGCATTTCGAGTCGCTCGGTCTGCGCTGTTTTGCCCCCGACCTGCATGAGGCCTGGCCCGAGACTCAGTGGTCGGCATCTGTCGCGCGCGTGCCGATGGCGCGCTACATCGATCGTCTGCACGGGATGCTGTCCCAATTGACCGGCCCGAAGATCCTGGTCGGCCATGCCATGGGTGCGCGCATCGTCGAAGGGCTGATCGATCGAGGCGCCCGCGATGGCGCGGTGCTGATCGCGCCGACGCCGCCGGACGGCCTCGAGGTCGCGATGCGCGAACTGCTGATGCGCCATCCGGCGGCACTCTCGCGCATGCTCCTTGAACGTCGTCCGAGGCTGATGTTTGGCGATCCGCTTCATGCCGATCCCGAGCGCCTGTCGCAGTGGCTGCTCTCGCCCGAAGAGATCCGATCATCAGGCGGTCTGGTCGAGCTGCTTGCCGAGCGCCTTCGCGATGAGTCCTTTGCGGCCTGCCGCGACTGGCTGCGGCCCTCGACCATGTCGGCCGTCCTGCGCACGATGCCGGTGCTCACCATCGGTGGCCGCGAGGACCTTCTTGTGACGCCGGCTGCCCTGCGTCATGCCGCGGCGCAGTGGACGGCGACCGCCCATGTCGTGCCCCACGCCGGGCATCTTCCGATGCTGGGCCCCGGTGCGATATCGGTCGCGCGGCATATCGAACGCTGGCTGTTCGGCTAGCCGGGCAGTGCGGCGCGCACGCGCGCAGTGGCCGCGGGTATCATCGAAGTCGTCGAGCCGACCCGCCGGGCTCGCGTACCCGAGGCCATCATGAATCATCCCTATGCCCTGTCCGCGTCCCTGAAACGTCCGCTGCCCGAGGCGCTTGCCGCGCGGCTTCGCAGCCATTTTGGTGATCGCTTCAGTACGGCGGCGGTCGTGCGGGAGCATCACGGGCGCGATGAATCGCCCTTCCCGGTTACGCCGCCCGATGCGGTGGTCTTTGCCCACTCGGTCGACGATATCGTCGAGGCGGTCAAGGCCTGTGCCGAGCATCGCTTTCCGATCATCGCCTTCGGTGCCGGCTCGTCGCTCGAAGGGCATCTGCTGGCGGTGCAGGGCGGCCTCACTATTGACCTGAGTCAGATGAACAGCGTCATCTCGGTCGATGCCGAAGACCTCACCTGTACCGTGCAGGCCGGTGTGACCCGCAAGCAGCTCAATGAGCACATCAAGGACACCGGTCTGTTTTTCCCGATCGACCCGGGCGCCGACGCCTCGCTTGGCGGCATGTCGGCCACACGCGCCTCCGGGACCAACGCCGTGCGCTACGGCACCATGCGCGAAAACGTGCTCGGCCTGACGGTGGTGACCGCACAGGGCAAGGTGATCCGCACCGGCGGACGCGCCAAGAAGTCGTCGGCCGGCTATGACCTCACCCGGCTGATGGTGGGCTCAGAAGGCACGCTCGGCATCATTGCCGAGGTGACGGTGCGCCTTTACCCGATGCCCGAGGCGATGTCGGCGGCGGTCTGCAATTTTTCGAGCCTGTCGGATGCGGTGCGCACCGTGATCGAGACCATCCAGCTCGGCGTGCCGGTGGCCCGCAGCGAATTCCTTGATGCGACGACCATTCGTGCGATCAACCGCCACAGCCACACCACCCTGCGTGAGGCGCCGACGCTCTTTTTCGAGTTTCACGGCACCGAGTCGTCGGTGCGCGAGCAGGCGGCGACCGTGCAGGAGGTGGTCCATGCCAATGGCGGGCAGGACTTCGAATGGGCGACCCATCCCGAAGACCGCACGCGGCTCTGGAATGCCCGCCACAACGCCTATTTCGCCTGCCTGCAATTGCGCCCCGGTTGCCGGGCGATTTCCACCGACACCTGTGTGCCGATCTCCAGGCTGGCCGACTCGATCAATGGCGCCCGCGCGATTCTCGATACCGCCGACTTCCCGACCGCGCTGCTCGGGCATGTGGGCGACGGCAATTTTCACGCGGTGCTGCTCATCGACCCGGCCAATCAGGCCGAGGTCGAGCTGGCCGAACGTCTGAACGATCAGATCGTGCGCCTGGCCCTTTCAATGGACGGCACCTGCACCGGCGAGCATGGCATCGGCCTGCACAAGATGGGCTTTCTGATCGAAGAGGCCGGCGAGGATGCGATCGATCTGATGCGCGGCATCAAGCGGGCCTTCGACCCCGATGGCATCCTCAATCCCGGCAAGATCTTTCGCGCCTGAGCCCCCGTGCCTTTTTGCCTCTGACCTGCCCGCCTGAGTCCTTGCACCGATGGACCTTTCGCAGCCGCCGCCAGGGCCGCTCGCCACCGGCTGGCGTGCGCGGCTCGATCTGCGGTTCGAAGATCGGGCCGGTCGCACGCGGCTGGTCCACAACCGGCATGAAGGGCCGCTGCGTCTGATCAAGGCCTTGCCGCTTGCCGATGGCCGCTGCCAGGCGGTGATCGTGCATCCTCCGGGTGGGCTGGTCGGCGGTGATCGCCTTGATCTCGACATCCATCTCGCGCCCAGGGCGCGCGTGCTGTGCACCACCCCGGGCGCCCAGAAGTGGTATCGCAGCACCGCGCACGCAGCAAGCGCCCGCACGCGGGTCAGGCTCGATGAAGCGGCCACGCTCGAGTGGCTGCCACAGCCGGCGATCGTCTACAACGCCGCGCAGGTCGATCAGTCGATTGCCTTCGCCCTTGCGCCCGATGCCCGATTCATTGGCTGGGAGTGCCTGGTACTTGGTCGGGCTGCGATGGGCGAGCGCTTTGAGCGCGGCGCGCTGCGCCAGCGCCTGAGCCTCGATGTCGGCGGCGTGCCGGTCTGGGCCGAGCACCTCACCGCTGACGCCACCGACAGGCTTTTCAGTTCGCCGCTTGGGTTCGGCGGTCGGACCGTGGCCTGCACCGTCTGGGCGGTGGCACCCGATGATGCGCTCGATGATGGCCTGCTGCAGGTGTGGCGTGAGGCGCTTGACGCGGCCTGCGCAGCACCGTCCGGCAAGGCGATCCGGCTTGCGGCAGGCGCGTCTCGTACAACAGCCGGCTTGATCGCAGCCCGCCTGCTCGCCGATGATTCCGAGTCGGTGATGCAGGTCGCGCAGACCCTCTGGTCACTGGCCAGGCCAGTGGTGCTCGGCGCCGACAGCCCGCCGCCCCGTATTTGGGCCACCTGATACCTGGGCCACCTGATTCGAACCCCTCACCTCTGACCGGAACTCACTATGGATCTGACACCGCGCGAAAAAGACAAACTGCTCATCTTCACCGCCGGGTTGCTCGCCGAGCGCAGGCGCGCCCGCGGCCTCAAGCTCAACTATCCCGAGTCAGTGGCCTACATCACCGCCGCAGTCCTCGAAGGCGCCCGCGATGGCCGCTCGGTGGCCGATCTGATGCACTACGGCACGACCCTGCTTGGCCGCGACGATGTGATGGATGGCGTGCCCGAGATGATCCCCGACATCCAGGTCGAAGCCACCTTTCCCGATGGCACCAAGCTGGTGACGGTTCATCATCCGATCGCCTGAGGGGTCTGTTTTGCACGGTGGACGGGCGCATTGCGCACCAGAACAGGATGTTTTGATGCGCCATGGCGTGGCACGTTAGTTGCTGAGGATGGGCAGTGCGGAGACCCCATCGTCCGTGCCAATACTTCCCAAAATCCGAGGATAGAAATGACCCAACGCCGTGATTTCATCAAGGCCGCCGCTGCAGGCACCGCCTTGTCCCTCCCTGGCCTGACCGCCTCCAACATCGTCTTCGCGCAGGACAAATCGCCGATCAAGGTCGGTGTGCTGCACTCCCTGTCGGGCACGATGGCCATCTCCGAAACCGCTCTGAAGAACACCGCGCTGATGACCTTCGAGGAAATCAACGCCAAGGGTGGCGTGCTCGGACGTCCCCTTGAGGCGG
>CAIKZV010000176.1 GCA_903831925.1 uncultured Burkholderiales bacterium | reverse complement strand
GGCCTGCAAATGCGCAAGTTCGGGACTACAGGGTGCGATGGGCAAGCGCCGGCAGCTGCGCACGCACCTCGGCAATACGCGCCGCCGACAGGGTGCCGGCCACCACGCCTTCGCCTTCGGGCAGCCGGGCGAGCACCTCGCCCCAGGGGTCGATCAGCATGGTGTCGCCCCAGGTGCGCCGGCCGTTCTCGTGTCGGCCGCCCTGCGCCGGCGCCAGCACATAGCACTGGTTTTCGATCGCACGGGCTCGCAGCAGGATTTCCCAGTGAGCCTGACCGGTGACATAGGTGAAGGCCGAGGGCACGACGATCAGGTCGACCGTGCCAAGCGCCCGGTAATACTCGGGAAAGCGCAGGTCGTAGCAGACCGACAGGCCGATGCGCCATGAGGCCTGTGCCTCGACCAGATCGCAGACCACCGGCGTTCGGCCCGGCATGATCGTGGCCGACTCGTCAAAGCGGTCTTCGCCCCGACGCAGACCGAAGAGATGGATCTTGTCGTAGCGGGCGGCGAGCGTGCCGTCGGGTCGATGCATCAGACAGGTATTGAGGATGCGGCGCGGCTCGCGCGAGGCGATCGGCACCGTGCCGCCGATCAGCCAGACGCCGGCCTCGCGGGCAACATCGGCCAGAAAGCGCTGGATCGGGCCATCGTTGGCAGGCTCGCGGATATCGACCTTGTCGGTGTCCTTGCGACCGAGAAGGCAGAAAAACTCGGGCAGCACGACCAGCCTCGCGCCGCCCTCGGCGGCCTGGCGGATCAGCCTGGCGGCGGTCTCGAGGTTGGCATCGACCGTGGCGGCCGAGACCATCTGAATCGCGGCAATCGGAAGGCTGTGAGAGGTATCTGCGGCAGTCATGGAAGTCTCCGGCTCAATGGTGAGTGCTTGTGGATGGCGAGCGATGGCTAGGGCTCCCTGGCACGGTCGCCGGGAGTCTGACGGCTTCTTTCGCGGACCTCGGGATCGGCCCAGCTGCCGTTGATGTCGACATCGACGGCGAGCGCCTGCTGCAGGGGGCCTCGCAGCACATACTGCGCGGCAAGCGTGCCCAGGCCAATGACCGGATTGATCATCGCGCCGACCGCGACCGACGCCAGTCCGGCATTGAACTCAGGCACCACCTCGACCCGCAGCCGCTGGGTTTCCCGACCCAGGTCAGCCTCGCCGCGCAGGGTCACGTTGGCCTGGGTGCCATGCATGATCAGGTCATCGGTGCGGGCAATGCCCTTGTCGATCGCAATGTTCCCTCTGATCGTGTCGAAGGCGAAGCCCTCGCCAAAGACATCCCGGAAATCGCCGGTCAGTCGTTTGGGCAAGGCACTCAGACTGAGCACGCCGATCAGCTTGGCCACGCCCGGATCGACCCGCAGAAACGCGCCTTCGCCGAGCTTGAGCTGCAGGTCACCCGACAGTGTCTGCACATCGATGTCGAAGGGCGAGCCTCGCCATTGCACCTTGCCGTCGAAGGTGCCGCTGCCACCCTTGAGCGCGTCCCTGACACCAACGCGCGTCAGCAGCTTTCCTGCGTCGACAATATCGATCGAGAAATCGAGCGTCGTACCGCGTGCGGCATCGTCAGGGATGACACTCAGGGACGAGGGGTTAGCAGGAGACGAGGGTGACATCGCGACAGGATTCATGACCCAGGTGCCATGGCCGGTGACACGCGAGTCGCTGTTGTCGAGCGTCAGTCGATCGATGTCCCAGACCGGGCTGGCGGCTGTGCCGCGGTTGGTTGCATCGAGCCCGACACGACCGAGTTCGACCTCGCCCAGCACCAGCCTGTTCACGTCCAGCTTGAGACCCGGCAGCATTGACGAGGTGACCGACAGGGCCGATTCGACGTCGGATTCGCGCGAACGCGGCAGGATCAGCCGGTCGAGTTGTCCTTCGATCGTCCCGGTGCGCTGACCGGCCACCGCATCGATCCAGTTGAGGTGGCCCTCGACTTCGCGCGACGCAATATTGGCCTGCCAGCGCTCGGCCACCCGAGAGGCGCCAAAGACCACGTCGTGCAGGCGCTGGCCGCCGATACGAAGATCATCGACCACCACCGACACGAACTCGGGCACGATCGACATGCCCGAGGTCAGGCGATCACCACCGCTCCTTCTTATCCGATCGATTTCGCTGTCGGAGAGCAGATTTCGCCAGACATCGAGATCGAGTTCGCTGCCGCGCACCAGCACCGACAGGCCGGTGTCGCGCAGGACCGGCTCGGCGCCGATCGCAACCCCGCCTCGACGGATCATCATCCGATCACTGCCGGCGTCACGCTCGCGCTCGACGCTCATGGCCGCAGTGTTGCCCAGCGTGAGGTCGATCCGGTCGCCAAAGGAGGTGGCCTTCGACGGACGAGCCGCCTGCGTCGGCGCAGCGATCGGCCGCGACACGACTCGCAGCGACCAGGCCTCAGCCGCCTCCTTGGCAAAGGGCGCCGGCAGGCTGCTGACCAGACCGACCAGATCGGAATCGAACTGCAGAGTCGCGTCCTGCCCCCCGATATCGACGACGGCGCGATAGTCGGTGCCGCCCGCGATTCGCCGAGTCAGCGCATTGTCGACCACCCGCCGAAGGCCCGCCGCATCGAAACTCCCGGTGGCCTCGACAAGGGTGCGCCCGGACTCGGTAGACCGAGCCTGAATCCGGATCGGACCGCCAAGCGCGCTGGCGCGAAGGTCGGCCTGCTGGAGCGATCGTTCGTCGAAGCTCAGGCTGCCGTGCAGACCCGTCAAATCGACCAGCGTATGGTCCAGGCGGACATCGTTGCCCGGCAGTTCAAGATGTCCGGTGATCGCGGTCAGGCTGGCATCATCGAGCGGCACGCTCAGACCGAGATCGAGCTCGGCGTTGCCGTCGATCTGGAGACTGCGGGTGAAGGCGGCCATGCCTGGGCCGACCGGGCTGGCTTCGACCACACCGAGCATGTCCTGCGCCGCGCCGAGCGCGCGTCCGTCGATCTTCAACACCGGAGCGCTGTAATCGCTGATGCGAGTCCTGACATCCGCCAAGCGCACCTTGCCCATGCGGGCGGATGTCGCATCGATCAGGACCGCCACACGATCGATCGTCAGATTCGCGCTGATCTGGTCGATGGCATGCCAGCCAGGCAGAAAAGCCAGCGTGACATCGTTCAGTCGCCCGGCAATCCGGAAGTGCCCCTGCTCACGCTGGCGAAACGGAAAGTCGCGCAGATTGCCCTCCAGCGAGAATCCGACCTGCTCGGCGCTGCCGGCCAGAAGGGCTTCACGCAGCCAGCTGCGCAGGCTTTCGGGCAAGGACCTGGGCAGGTAGCGAGCGACCTTGCGGGCATCCAGGCGATCGAGCATGCCTGACAAGGCCAGGCGCCCCGGCCCGCCTGGCTGCTCGCGCCAGTCGGCGCGAACCTCGCCGGCGGCATCGGCATTCGCGAAGCGCAAACCGGGTACCGAAACAGTCAGCCTCGAGCGGCCGTCCTCGCCGGCTCGGCGCCAGCCGAACTCGCCCTCCAGTCGATTGAACCCGATCGGCTCAGGCGCCATCGCTGGCGGCAGGTACAGGGTGGCATCCCGACTTTGAAGTAGCACCTTGCCACCGTCGGGGGCAATGCGAAGGGAGCCTGAAAGCCCGGAAAAACCTTGGGTTTCGGCAGACTGGGACTTGCGGCTTGAGCCGGCCGGTCGGTGCCAAAGCGCCAGCGACTCGAAGATTGCCCCCGCCTCAAGACCCGCCGCCCCATCGGGTCGAGGACCCCATTGCAGGTCGAGGTCCCGCACAGTGCCTGCCACTTGCCAGGGGCGCAGACGCTGCGCCAGGGGCGCAGCCAGCGTCTGATGCCGGACGGCCGCGAGCGCGGCAGCCGCATCGATCGGCGCAAGCATGGCCCGGGCAGTCTGCAGGCGGCCTCGGGCATCCAGCGTGATGTCGGCATCACCCGATGTCGCCATCGCAAAGCCATGACGATCGCTTGCCGACAGGTCTGTGACCTGCACGCGATAGCCGCCTTCGGCGCGCGGCGCGAGTTGTGCTTGGGCCTGCAGCGACTGCAGCGCCAGATGCCCGGCCTCAAGATCGAACGCCAGCGGACTGGCTTGCAGCTTGGCACTCGCCTCGATCAGGGCGCCCTTGTCGAAACCCGCCCAGGCGAGCTGATCGATCACGCCGGTCGCGGTGGTAACCGCCTTCGGTAATGGCTGGTTTGCGGCGAGGGCGACTGCGTCGAAGCCTGAAAGATTCAATCCGGTCAGCGACAGATAGGCATCACCCTTCCAACGCTTCCAGTCACCGGCCGCCCGATGGTCGGGTCGCCTGAAATCGAGCACCGCCCTGAAGGCCTCAAGCCCTTGAGCCGGGCGCTCGAGCGATGCGAGCACCTGATGATGCAGGCCACGGTTGCGGATCTCGAGGTCGACCCCCTCAAGCTGTCGCGATGCCATCGCGCCGGTCCGATCGACAAAGCGCACAGACAGGTCATGAACCGTCAGCCCGTCCTGCTCGAGCAGCCAGCCGATCGCGGCCTGCAAGAGCACATTGGAATTGTCGAGCACGCGGCCCGCCACCATCAGCCGCTGGCCGGACAGCCGCTCGATACCGACCACCGGGCGCTCGATGCGAAGCTGGGAAAAAGTCGGCGCGCCGCGCCATAGCGCGCGCAAATCGACGCTGGCATGCGCCGACGCCAGCGACAGATGCAGGTCGCCTTCGGCGCTCATCAGACGCAGATCATCGATGCTCAGCGACGGCGCCCAGCCTTGCCAGTCGGGATGCAAGGCGCCGATCGAGACCCGCTGACCGATCCGACTTTCAAGCAGGGCAGCAATCTGAGGGCGCCAGGCATCGAGTCGGGACCACAGGAGATATCGCGCCGATGCATAGGCCACTGCGCTCACGCACGCCAGAGCGATCACCGCGGTCGCCAGCAGGCCTCCCAGGCGGGCAATCGGCGAACTCGGTGAGGTGGTCATGAAAGCAAAGTCTGGGGGCGGTGTCCGACCGGCGGGCAATGGCTGCGCCGATATCGGCAGCCCTGGGAAGGTAGCATAGTGAGAGCCCGGTCAAAGCCTGCGGAACCCGCAAAAAATCCTGCCATGACAGATACTTACGCAGCGCGATCGCATTCGGCCTGGTTCGATCGGACGCTCGACGCGCTGCAGCGTCGACAGCCGGCAATCGCGGCGCTGCTGCCCTCACTCATCGCTCAGGCACTCGATGCGCAGGTGATCGACCGATGCTGGGCAAGGGTCGAATCGTTGTCCAGACCCAAAGGCTCACCGGACACCCCCGAGGGGCGAGCGGCCAGCGACCCGGGACCGGCCCTGCGCAGGATGCGCCAGCTGCTGGTCATGGCGATCATCGAACGCGACGTGACACAGCAGGCGTCGCTGCCTGAAGTATGCGGCGCGATCAGCGCCTGGGCGATTCGCGCAGTCGACGTGGCCTTGCGTCATGCCGCCGCTGAGCTGGCGGCGGTGCACGGTCGCCCGCTCGACGGCGAGGGGGCACCCCAGGACCTGCTGGTGATCGGCATGGGCAAGATCGGCGGCAACGAGCTGAATGTGTCCTCGGACATCGACCTGGTCTTTGCGCACCGCGATGGCGGGCAAACCGAGGGCGGGCGCCTGAGCAGCGGCGAATTCTTTCACCGGGCGGCCCGCAAGCTCTGCGGGACACTGTCGGATGTAACCGAAGACGGCTTTGTATTTCGGGTCGATACCCGATTGCGCCCCAACGGCGACGCCGGCCCGCTGGTGGTCACCCTGCCGATGCTCGAGAACTATTTCTACGAACAGGGCCGTGAATGGGAACGCTTTGCCTGGGTCAAGGCCCGGGTCATCGCCGACTCCGGGATGGCCGGCGATGCTGCGCGGCGCGCCGATGAGGCGCAACTGGGCGCCATCGTCGAACCCTTTGTCTACCGCCGCTATCTCGACTTCGCCGCCATCGACGCGATGCGCGACCTTCACGAACTGATCCGCACTGAGTCGACCCGCCGAAGCATGCGCCGCGACGCGCGCGACGGCGGCGGCATCGACGTCAAGATCGGCCGCGGCGGCATCCGCGAGATCGAGTTCTGTGCACAGCTCTTCCAGGTCGTTCGCGGCGGCCGGGACGCCCTGCTTCGCGACCGCCGCACGCTGGTCACCCTGAAGACACTCGCGCAGCGCCGCCTGCTCGACCCTCAGGCGGTCGAAGGGCTGACGCAGGCTTATCAGCTGCTGCGCCGGATCGAGCACGCCCTGCAGTATCAGGACGATGCCCAGACCCACCGGCTGCCTGATGACCGCCAGGTGCAGGCGCGCATCGCTGCCATGCTCGACATGCCGATCGACGCCTTCGCCTTCGCGCTGGCCAATGCGCGTCAGCATGTCGTCACGGTCTTCGACAGCCTGCTCGGCACCCCGGAGGTGGCAGCGATCGACGTGTCATCGACGCCGATGGCGCTTGATGAGGCAAGCCAGGCCCGCATCGACGCGCTGCGCGAAGGTCGGCGCTACCGCCTGGCCAGACCCGACACGCAGCGGCGCATCGACCAGCTTCTCGATATGGCGCTACGCGAATCGTCCGCGACCGGATCGACCCATGAGGAATGGCTCGGGCGCCTGGCCGATCTGCTCGAGACAATCGCCGGGCGTCCGGCTTATCTGGCCTTGCTGGTGCAGTTTCCACAGGCCTATCGCCAGCTGCTGCGCATGATCGGTCAGACACGCTGGGCGGCCGATTACCTGATGCGCCATCCGATCGTCCTCGATGAACTGCTCGACGGCCAGGTGCTCGAGCCGCCGGACTATCCGAGCTGGGAACGCGATACGCAGGCGGCGCTGGCCGCGCTCGCGCCGGTCGGTGGACAGCCCGATATCGAGCGCCAGATGGATGTGCTGCGCGAGGCCCATCATGCGCAGGTCTTCAGGCTGCTGGCCCAGGATCTGGCGGGCCGCCTGAGCGTCGAGCGACTGTCCGACCATCTGAGCGAACTGGCCGACCGGGTGCTCACACTCGCCATGTCATCCGCCTGGCAGCAGCTTCGTCACCGGCACCGCGACACACCGCGCTTTGCGGTCATTGCCTACGGCAAGCTCGGCGGCAAGGAGCTGGGCTACGCCTCCGACCTCGACCTGGTCTTTCTGTACGACGATGACGACGACAATGCGCAGCCGACCTACGCCCTGCTCGCGCAACGACTGTCAGCCTGGCTGTCGACCCGCACCGCCGCCGGTCAGCTCTTCGAAATCGACCTGCGGCTGCGGCCCAACGGCAACGCCGGCCTGCTGGTCTCAAGCCTGAATGGCTTTCGGACATACCAGACCGAATCGGCCTGGACCTGGGAACATCAGGCGCTTACCCGTGCGCGTTTCGCAGCCGGCGACGCGGACATCGGCGAGCGCTTCGAGTCGCTGCGACGCAAGATCCTTGCACTGCCACGTGATCTCAGAACACTGAACCAGGCAGTCGGGGCGATGCGGCGCAAGATGCTGGAGGCCCATCCGAATGCCGGCGGCCTCTTCGACATCAAGCACGACCGCGGCGGTATGGTCGATATTGAATTCCTGGTGCAGACCCTGGTGCTCGGTCATGCCTCGCAGTATCCCGAACTGCTCGACAATGTCGGCAACATCGCACTGCTCGAGCGCGCGGCGAAGGCCGGCCTGATCGACGCGCACGATGCCGAACTGTGCGCCCAGGCCTATCGCGATTTCCGTCGCTTGCAGCATTTGCTGCGCCTGAACGATGCGCGTTTTGCCCGGGTCGAGACCGACAGCATCCGCGAGCAGCGCGACACCGTGCTGCGCCTGTGGCGCGCAGTGCTCGGCGACTGACCCCTTCAGGCAAGCAGCGCGGTCGATTCCTCGAAGCCCAGCATCAGGTTCATGCACTGCACGGCCGCACCTGAGGCACCCTTGCCGAGGTTGTCCAGACGCGAGACCACGAGCACGCGATCGTCGTTGCCAAAGACGAAGAGATCGTTGCGATTGGTGTCGTTGGTGGCCATCGGATCGAAAAAGCCGCCCTGGGCATTCGATTCGGCATCGAGCGGCATGACCCGCACGAAACGCTCGCCCTCGTAGTGAGCCGACAACCCACGATGAATGCTCGCGCGCGTTGTTCCGGGCGCGAGCAGACGCAGTTGCAGCGGCAGGGCCACCGCCATGCCCTTGTAGAAGTTGTCGACGATCGGCACGAAGACCGGCGCAAAAGCCAGACCGGTATAGGCCTGCATCTCGGGCAGGTGTTTGTGCGACAAGCCCAGGCTGTAGAAACGGGCTGCGTCAAGCGCACGGCTGTCGCGCGCCGATTCATAGTCGGCGATCATTTTCTTGCCGCCACCGGAATACCCGGTCAGCGAATGACAGGCGACCGGATAGTCGGGGGGAAGCAGCCCGGCAGCCACCAGCGGCGCGATCGCCAGAATGAAACCTGCGGCATGGCAGCCGGTCACCGCGACCCTGCGGGAGGCCCTGATCGCCTCGCGCTGGCCGGCACGCAGCTCGGGCAGACCGTAGGTCCAGCCCGGCGCCACCCGATGCGCGGTACTCGCATCGATGACGCCGGTGCGGGTGTTGCCGGCCTCGATCAGTGCCACCGACTCGCGGGCGGCATCGTCGGGCAGACACAGAAAGACCGCGTCGGCCTGGTTGATCAGCTCGGCGCGGCGGGCAATATCCTTGCGCCGCTCGGATTCGATCTCGAGCAGTTGCACACCGTCATGGGCGATCAGCCGGTCGCGAATCTGCAGGCCGGTGGTGCCTTCCTGGCCGTCGACGAACACTTTGCGCTTCATGGGCGATGCTCCCTTGCGTCGGTCGATGCGACAGTGCCCGACCGCTCAGCCCTCAATGATGCCACCGGGTTCATGTCGATTGGTCGACCCAGGGATGAATGAGCGGGACGCAGGCCCAGCTAACCCAGCCAGCCGAGCGCACCGAGCAGCGCACCGGCGCCGATCAGCCAGAGCATGTTCAGGCGGGTCGTCGCAACAATGACCACGGTCGCCAAAGTCAGTGCCCACATCCGCAGATCGCCATGGTTGCTGCCGGCGGCCACCACCCAACCGGCCGATGCGGTCAGACCGATGGCAAGCGGCGACAACCCCAGACGAATCGCGGCGACCAAAGGTGCATCTTCGCTCGCCCGCTTCCAGCGCCAGGCCGACCAGGTGACAAGGCTTGAGGGCAGCATCAGCCCAGCAGTGGCGGCAAAGGCGCCGAGCGCTCCACCCGCCTGCCAGCCGAGCAGGGTCACGAACAGGATGTTCGGCCCCGGGGCGGCCTGTGCAATCGCGATCGAATCGGTGAACTGGACACCCGAGATCCAGTGCCGCTCGTCCACCAGAAAACGCCGCATTTCGGGCGCCGTCCCCAGGGCGCCACCCACCGCCAGCAGCGACAAGGAGGCGAATCGCAAGAACAGATCGAGGGCTTCGGCGTGCGTCATGGTTGCCTGTCCCGCGTCTGACCGTTCGAGGCGCGCAGCGCCAGCCAGGCCATCAGGGTGGCGATCGGCGCCAGCCCGGCGACCACCCAGAGCAGTTTCAGATGCAGCAGCCCGACACCTGCGAAGGCCAGCACCCCGAAGATCAGCCATCGCCAGCGCTTGCGCTGAGCGATGGCGAGCTTGAGTGCGGTGGCCATGATCATGCCGCCGGCCACCGCGCCCATCCCGCCAAGCGCGCGGCGCACCACCGGATCATCGGCGACCTGCCCGTAGAGGAGCGCGAGCCCCAGCACGACCACCATCGGCATGCCGAGCATGCCGCCGAGTGCGGCCAGCGACCCGCGCCAGCCAAACCAGCGGTCGCCGACCATGATCGCCAGATTGCAGATATTCGGGCCGGGCAAAAGCTGGCCAAAGGCCAGGTATTCGGTGAACTGCTCGCGGCTCAGCCAGCCGCGCTCCTCGACCAGCACCCGCTGGGCCCAGGGCAACACACCGCCGAATCCGCGCAGCGCCAGCAGCGTGAAGACGATGAAGAGTTCGCGCAGCGATTCGGGGCGAGGCGCTGACGCGGGATCGGGCGCAGCGGCGCCGGCGGTCGAAGGATCAGAAATGGGCAGCAAAACGGTCGCTTATCGGGCTCAAGATTTTCGCCCCCCTGAATACCATGCTTTTCATGGTGCGCTCGAACCCCGGCGCCAACCGCACGCAAAACAGAACCGAACAGAACCGGCGATCCAGCGCTCAGCCAATGATCATCACCCGCACTCCCTTTCGTATCTCCTTTTTTGGCGGCGGAACTGATTATCCCGGCTGGTATACCCAGCACGGCGGCGAAGTGCTGTCGACCACGATCGACAAGTACTGCTACATCACCTGCCGGCATCTGCCGCCCTTTTTCGAGCACAAGCACCGGGTGGTCTACTCGGCGATCGAAAACGTCAAGCACTGGGATGAGATCAAGCACCCCTCCGTACGCGCGGTGCTCGGCTGGTCCAAGTGCGACAAGGGCATGGAGATTCACCACGACGGCGACTTGCCTGCCCGCTCCGGCCTGGGCTCGAGTTCGTCCTTCACCGTCGGCTTGCTGCACGCACTCGCGGCGCTCAAGGGCAGCTATGTCTCGAAAGAGCAGCTCTCCAAGGATGCCCTTCACATCGAACAGAACGTGATCGGCGAAGCCGTCGGCTCACAGGACCAGATCGCCGCAGCCTATGGCGGCTTCAACCGGATTGAATTCAAGCGCAGCGGCAATTTCAGCGTCTCGCCGGTGATTCTGAAAAAGCAGCGCCAGAAAGACTTCCAGAAGCATCTGATGCTGTGCTTTACAGGCATCTCGCGCATCGCAGCCGAAGTGGCGAAATCAAAGATCGCGAATCTGAACAAACGCGAGACCGAACTCAAGTCGATGCAAGGCATGGTCGACGAGGCCACCCAGATCCTGCAGAGCACGACCCGTCCGATCGAAGAATTCGGTGACCTGCTGCATGAGTCGTGGCAGCTCAAGC
>CAIKZV010000175.1 GCA_903831925.1 uncultured Burkholderiales bacterium | reverse complement strand
TAGTCACCCGGCTCGCCAACGATATAGGTGTTGGTGCCCGGGCCGGTCATCATGCCGGGATTGGGTGCGGTCAAGCGCTGAAGGTTGCGCCGCAGCGGCACGGGGGCGTCGTGGCGCCAGTCGAGCGCATGCACGATACGGCCATCGGGCGAGACCAGTTCGAGCTCGCCATAGGCCATTTCGTCTTCGCTGAAGCGGGTTTCCTTGCCTTTGAGATGCGCGCCGCGCGGGCAGGATGAAAACACTCTGGCCTGTGTCTGGCAGGCGTCGAGCACATCATCGACCCTCGCAAAGCGTGAGAGCAACCCGAGTGTCCGTATCGTCGGAAAGATCATGTCGAAGCCGCCCGACTCATGACGCTTGAGTGCAGAGGCCGGGCTCACCCAGACCGGATCGAACTGCTCGGCACCGTCGGCAATGGCCTCCTGGCCGTGCGGCATCGGGGCGACGAAAAAGCGCACATCGAAACGCTTGGGCAGATCGCGATCGGTAATCCAGTGGGCGAGCCATCCGGTGCGATCGAGCGCGAGCTCGGCATTGGCATCGGCGAGCTGCCGATAGAAATCGGCATCGACCGAGCGATCGAGGGTGGTGCTCAGATGAGGCGGGCAGGGCAGCTCATGGCCTTTTTGCCATGCGAGCAGCACACCGAGTTCTTCGAAGGCTTCGCGCAATGCCGCGCTTGCGAACTGACGGTGGGTTGCATCCTGATCGTCGCGCGCGCGGATGACCGATTGCGCCGAGTCGGACCCATCGGCGGCATCGAGCGCGCCGCCCGGAAACACATAGACGCCGGGCGCAAAGCTTGCGGTGGGTGATCGACGGGTCATCAGTACCTGAAGCCCCTCATCGGCTTCGCGCAGCAGCAGGATGGTGGCTGCCGGCCGCGTGGCGACAGGGTCGCGCCAGCCATGCAGAAGCTTGTCGTGCCGAATGTTGTTCATGGCAGGGTCCGGTTGAGTCTGGTGAGCGCAGCGGGTGAGGGTTCGAAGCGTGGCCCATAGCGCGCGGCCAGTTCGCGGCAACGATCGATAAAGCGATGGCGGTCTGCAGCAGGCAGCATGTCAAGCGCCTGTGTGGCACTGGCCGCAATCTTTGGGCCAAAGCTGGCAGCAATCATTTCGCGGTCGGTCGCGTCATCGGTGGTGAGGGCCGCGAGCATCGCAGCGTGGGTCAGTCGGTCAGCGATGTCTTGTGTCGGGATCCCGCGATTGCGTCGCTCGAAGGTCTTGAGGCCTGACCAGATCTGCGGCAGGGTGTCGCTGTAATCGTAGAAGCCAGCGCCCGCTGCCTTGCCCAGTCGCGAATAACCATGCGCCATTTTCTCGAGGACATAGACGGCCGACTCGGTCAGGCGCGATGAGTCGTGCTTGTCTGAATGAGCCGGCTTGGTGTGAGCATGATCAGACGAGTGATCGTGAGCAGCCGCATGATCATGTGAATGGTTGTGCTTGCCACTATGGTCATGACCGTGGTCATGCTGATGGTCGTGAGCATGAGCATGCTGGTGTGCGTCTTCGTGCTGATGCTCATGGCCACTATGGTCGGCATGGTCATGGGCCGGCTTGTGCTCGTGCGCGTGCATTGATTCATGAAGCTGGTGGTCGATCACCTCGAGCGATACCGAATCGATGATCGCAAGAACGCCGGAAGGCATTGCAGCGTCCAGCGCAGCCGATTCAATGGCGGACGCGGCGATACCATCGCCAAGCAGAGCCATTGCCTCGTTGAGTACTGCGGCAGCAGCAGGATGTGAATAGAGGCGTGCCAGAGGCGGCAAGGAGTCACGGGCGTCGGACATGGATCGATCTCGCGCGCCGCGATATGCGGCTCAAGCGTTCAATGATAGCCGTTGCGTGCTGCGGGTCGCTGGAACGGGCTCAAAAGCTCACGGTGACCGGATTTGCGCAATGTGAGGACTATCACACGGCGCACTTCAAGCGCTGGATGTAACATCGATCGATCGAGTACTCAGTGGTGAGGCCTCGCAGGTCAAATCAATGAAGCCGCAAGCCAATAAACCAACAGTTCCGCAATCGGTGGTCTTGAACGGACCGGGGGTCTTGCAGATTCGCCGCCCCGACGACCAGCAGCAATGGCACTCGATCGGGATGATCGATGTCGTCACGCTAACGCGGCATGCCCCATTCATTGAAATGGATCGACCGTCGATCCTCAGATGCGATATGTCGATCGGTGATGCTCGGCTGGCGACATTGCTGGCGATCTATCGGGGTCTGATTGGCAATCGGAAAGCCGACCGGGGTCCGTTGACGATTGAGCAAATTGCGAGCTTCACCGAAGCGGCTCAAGCCTCGATCTGTCCTGTTGTGCCAATCGAAGTCAGATTGGAGGCTTTGACCGCCTCACAGGGTGAACTGATGGGGCTGTGCCTGTATGCGTGGCGGCCTGGTCCGGCTGAAGCGATCTTCGACCGTTCCGGACGCTTGAGTGGGGTGCGGATATCCGGGGAAGCACTGCCGGATGAAAGCAGCCCCAAGGTGGACAGCATGCTCGGCCATTCAGGGCGGCATTGGGTGACGGACGGTGGCTTGCGAGGCAGGCTCGAGTCCGACAGCCCTAATGTGGCGCCGATCTTCAAGCGCTGGACGCTCTGAACCTGCGACTGCATCGACAAGGCCAACCGATTCAGGTCTTGTAGGGATCAGGCTCGATAAGGTTTGCCGGGGCGTTTTCGTACAGAAAATCGCGGAAAAGTGGCAGTGCCAGCGGAGGGCTCACGTGATAGCCCTGGATGACGTCGCAGCCCATGCGTTTGAGTAACGATTTCTGAAGGGGCTCCTCGACACCTTCGGCAACCACTGTCATGCCCATCGAGTGAGCGATGGAGATGAGACCCTTGACGACCTTGTTGCTTGGGCGGGTGAGGTCATTGAGCCGGCTGACGAAGCTGATGTCGATCTTGATGGCTTCGACATCCAATTCGAGCAGGTAGGAAAACGACGAGTATCCGGTGCCAAAGTCATCGATCGCAACGCTGATGCCAGACTCCGACAATTGCTCCAGTATCCTGACGCTGCCTTCGATGTCCACCATCAGGTCGCGTTCAGTAATTTCCAGTTCGAGCATTCGAGCGGGCAATCGATGCTCAGCCAGCGCCCTGTCGATTTCCTCAAGGATCTTCGGATCAGCCAGCGTGCTTGGCGTGATGTTGGCCGCGATCGGCAACTGAAAGCCGTGGCGCATCAGGCTGGCTGCATCGGCAATGACCGCGCGGATGACCCAGCGGTCGAGTTCTTTCATCAACCCGCGCTCTTCGGCGAGCGGCAGGAATTCGCCCGGATTGACCGGGCCCAAAGTTGGGTGATTCCAGCGAATCAGAGCCTCTGCGCCGACGACATTGCCGTTTCTTGCTGAGACTTTCGGCTGATACGCGATCCAGAAGGCGCCTGCATTGATTGCCTGTCGAAGGTCGGCTTCAAGCGCCACTTTCTGGCGTATATCTTTTTCGAGCCGGTCTTCATATCGGAAGGTATTCGCAACCGGCCCCTTTCCTTTTGCCTGCAGCAATGACAGATCGGCTCGCCTTAACAGCTGCCCCATGTCAGTGCCGTCTTCCGGGAAGTTCACCCAACCGAGCGCAGCGTCCAGATTGAAGCTGCTGCCACCCACCACCAGAGGAGCACGAGTGGTTGCTAGCAATCGAGTAATAAATGCGTCGGGTGTATCAGACGCTTTTGGGCACATAAAAACGAATTCGTCCCCCGCCAGTCTGAAGACCGAGCCACCCGCAGGCACGGTTGCCTTGAATCGAGATGCAAGCTCCATCAATGCACGGTCGCCAAACCCGTAACCCAATGAGTCATTGATCTGCTTGAACCGTGAAATGTCGATCAAAAACAGATCGAATGGCATCGCGGCTTTGATTGCTTGCGGCACTGCCAGTTCAAGCGAGAGGCGGTTCTCCAGGCCTGTGAGCGGGTCTCTGCGGGTTACGGCAGCCATCTGGTGATGGCTTGAATCGAGATCGGTCGCATCGGAGACGAAAATCACGCAACCCTCGGCCATCGGATACGCTCTCATGTACAGCCATCGCCGTACCGATGCTGAGTAGCCAAGGCCG
>CAIKZV010000174.1 GCA_903831925.1 uncultured Burkholderiales bacterium | reverse complement strand
GTCGGCCAAGGTGTCGAATGTTCAGGACGTGGTGGCGGTCTACCGTGAACTCGCCCGTCGATGCGATTACCCTTTGCATGTCGGACTGACCGAAGCCGGTATGGGCAGCAAGGGCATCGTTGCATCGACTGCCGCTCTGGCGGTTCTCCTGCAGGAGGGCATCGGCGACACCATCCGTGTGTCGCTCACACCCGAGCCGGGCGGCGATCGAACCCGCGAGGTGATTGTTGCGCAGGAAATCCTCCAGACGATGGGTCTGCGGGCCTTTACGCCGCTGGTCATCGCCTGTCCGGGTTGCGGTCGCACCAGCAGCACCTTCTTCCAGGAACTCGCCGAGCACATCCAGACCTTTCTGAGGACGCAGATGCCGGTGTGGCGGGCGAACTATCCTGGCGTCGAATCGATGCAGGTGGCTGTCATGGGGTGTGTCGTCAATGGGCCTGGCGAATCGCGCCATGCCGATATCGGTATTTCCTTGCCGGGCGCCGGCGAGGCACCTGTTGCCCCGGTTTTCGTCGACGGCGAACGGACCGTGACGCTCAAGGGCAATCACATTGCCGAGGAGTTTCAGGCGATTGTCGAGAATTATGTCCACCGCCGCTACGGCGGTTTTGCTGGCGGCTCAGCAACGACCGCGTCTGCAGCGCACAACGCCTGATCCTCTCCCGATTCCAGCAGCACTACTGCGCCAACCCTTTCGATCCAACGTCTCCTGACCATGTCCGACGCTGTTCCCCGCGCCCCGAATGACACTGCCGCCCGACCTGCAGCAAGGCTGGCCGGTGTCAAGGGAATGAACGATCTTCTGCCCGAGCACTCCGAGCGGTGGGAGCGACTCGAGCACGCGGTGGCCGCCTGGGCTCGCAGCTATGGCTATCGGCAGATCCGCACGCCGATCGTCGAGCCGACGGCGCTTTTCAAACGCGGCATCGGCGAAGTCACCGATATCGTCGAAAAAGAGATGTATTCCTTTGAGGACGCGCTGAACGGCGAGCACCTCACGCTCAGGCCCGAGAATACCGCCGGCGTCGTGCGTGCGGTCATTGAGCACAATCTGCTCTACGACGGACCGCGGCGGCTCTGGTATACCGGACCGATGTTTCGACATGAGCGTCCGCAGCGTGGCCGCTATCGCCAGTTCCATCAGATCGGCATCGAGGCGCTCGGCTTTGCCGGGCCCGACATCGACGCCGAGGTCATCGCCATGAGCCAGAGGCTATGGGACGATCTCGATCTGACCGACGTGCGTCTCGAACTCAACAGCATCGGTGATGCAAGCGAGCGCCTGGCCCATCGCGGCGCGCTGATCGCCTATTTCGAATCGAATGCGGCGCTGCTTGATGACGATGCGCGTCGACGCCTGCATACCAACCCCCTGCGGATTCTCGATACCAAGAATCCGTCGATGCAGGCCCTGGCCGAAGCGGCGCCCAAGCTGTCTGACTATGTGGGCGATGAATCGCGTGCGCATTTCGAGGGCGTGCAGGCCTTGCTGCGCACGATCGGTATCCCGTTCAAGATCAACCCGCGTCTGGTTCGGGGTCTCGACTACTACAACCGGACTGTTTTCGAATGGGTCACCGATCGGCTCGGTGCCCAAGGCACGGTGTGCGGCGGTGGGCGCTACGACCCTCTGATAGGTATGCTGGGCGGTAAACCCGCGCCAGCCTGCGGCTTTGCAATCGGGGTCGAGCGCTTGCTCGACCTCATGAGCCAGTCAGCTCAAAGCGATCAGGGCCCGAGCTGTGATGTCTATGTCGTTCATCAAGGTGATGCGGCGAGCATGAGTGCATTCAGCGTCGCCGAAGGCCTTCGCAGCGCCGGTCTCGATGTCGTGCTCAATGCCGGTGGCGGCAGCTTCAAGTCGCAATTCAAGCGCGCCGATGCCAGTGGCGCCGAGTTCGCGGTGGTGATCGGCGACGACGAAGCCGCCAACCGGACCGCGACGGTCAAGGCCCTGCGCAGCGCCGGCGGCGAGCGGGCGGCAGGTCAGCAACACTCGGTGGCGCTCGATGCGCTGGCCGACTATCTGGTCGATGCACTGGTTGCCACCGGCGATTGAGTCCGACCGCATCACGTTTATTTACGGAAAGCTTATGGCCTACGATCTCGAGGAACAGGACCAGCTCGACGCCTTCAAGGCGTACTGGAACAAGTACGGCAATACCGTCCTGACGGTGATTACGGTGCTGCTGCTGGCGGTCGCCGGCTGGCGCGGCTGGGGCTGGTGGCAGCAAAAGCAGGCCGTCGAGGCGTCAGCTGCCTACGAGCAGCTGCGCCAGGCTGTGCAACTTAAGGATATTGCCAAGGTCAAGGTGGCCTCGGGGCAGATCTTCGAGCAGTATCCCCGCACCATTTACGGTTCGATGGCAGCCCTTGTCGCCGCTCGCGCCTACTACGACGCCGGTGATATCAAGGCTGCGAAAGCACCGCTGCAATGGGCGATCGACAAGGCAGTCGAGCCTGAGCACAAGATGCTTGCCCGGCTGCGCCTGGCGGGTTTGCTGCTCGATGAAAAGGCCTATGACGAAGGTCTGGGGCTGCTGAGCGTCGCCGAGGCCGGATCGTTTGCCGGAGTGTTCGCAGATCGCCGCGGCGATCTGCTCCTGGCTCAGGGGAAGCGTGATGAGGCGAAAGCGGCCTACGTCGATTCGCTCGCGCGCCTCGATCGTGGCAGTGCGATGCGATCGGTCGTGCAGATGAAGCTCGATGCGCTCGGAGGCGCCTGAGATGCTCGAGCGTGTGTTCATGAGTCGGTCCGCGCGCATCGCTGTGCTCGCGATCACACTCGTGCTGGCGGGCTGTTTTGGTTCCTCTCGCAAACCGCCCGATCCCTTGCCCGCAAGCACCGGCGCCGTCAAGGTCTCCCAGCTGTGGCGAGTCTCACTTGATGGTGACTCCGGCATCGGTTTTGCGCCGGTGGCCCTCGGCGACAGTGTCTGGGCGGCTTCCAGCAAAGGCGTGCTGACCCGAATCGATATCGACAATGGCCGCCCGCTCTGGCGCACCCTGACCGGCAAGACCCTGACCGCGGGCGTCGGTACCGATGGTCTGGTCTCTGTTGTGGCGACGGTCGAAGGCGAGATCCTCGCCTATGACATCGATGGCAAGTTCAAATGGTCGGCGCAGATCGGCGCCGAGATTGTCACGCCGCCGGCGGTGGCCGATGGCACCGTCCTGCTCAGAACGACCGACAACCGGGTGCTGGCGTTCGACAGTGATAACGGCAATCGTCGCTGGACCTTTCAACGCCAGAATCCACCGCTTGTTCTGCGCCAGTCCGGGGGCGTGGCCATGGTGCCGTCTCTGGGTTTCGTCGGCATGCCGGGTGGCCGACTGGTCGCGCTTGGCTTGTCCAGCGGATCGCCGCGATGGGATGTGCCTCTGGCGCAACCGCGTGGCGCCACCGAGCTTGAGCGAATGGCCGATGTCGTGGGAACGCCGCTGGTCATCGGACAGGAACTGTGTGCAGCGACCTATCAGGGCCGTGTCGGTTGCCTCAATGCAGCCAACGGCGAGCCGGTCTGGACCAAGGAGTTTTCGTCAGCAGTTGGTCTTGATGTCGATCGGCAAGGTATCGTGGTGCCGGATTCCGGCGATATCGTCCATGCCTTCGACCGTACGGGCGCTGCGGCCTGGCAGCAAAAGGGGCTCGCGCGCAGGCGACTGTCCGCCCCGCCCATTGCCGCCCGATCGGTTGCCCTGGGCGATTTCGAGGGCAATGTACTTTGGCTGTCACGTGATGACGGGACGCTTTCCGCAGTCCGCACCACCGACGGCAAGGCCATTGTTGCGCCGCCGACTTCAATCGGTTCGATTCTCGTGGTTCAGACCTCCGGCGGAACGCTTTTCGCGTTCCGGGTCGAGTGACGCAGGGGTGGGTGCCGACGCCGGTCGTCGCGTTCGTCGGTCGACCCAATGTTGGCTAGTCGACGCTCTTCTATCGAC
>CAIKZV010000173.1 GCA_903831925.1 uncultured Burkholderiales bacterium | reverse complement strand
GTTTCGGCAAAGCCCGCGATGACGCCGCCATGCAGGGCTGGCAGCTTGGGATTACCGATCAGGCGCGGGTGAAAGGGCATGCGAAACACCGGGTGCTCGGGATGCGGCGCGACGCGAATGCCCAGGTACTCAACATAAGGAATGCGCTGGCCGGGCAGGGCCGGTTCACTCGCGCCGGGGGGGGGCCAGGTCGGGTCGGGTGACGCGGTTGCCGAGGCGGCGGGTGCAGAGGCGGCGGTCGGTGCAGGCGCTGCGGCCGCATTCGGGTCGATCGGCGCTGTGCGTGCTCGCGAGGGCGTGCCCAGCATGAATGCCGACTGAGCAGAGGCGACGGGCTGCGAGCGGTCGTCCTGCCAGACCTCGGCCCGAATGAACGCCACGCTGCGGGTGATGCGATAGCAATGCGCCTCGCTGTATACCGGTTGATGGATGCTGGCCGGTCGCAGCCAATCGAGGCGCAGGTCAAGGGTTGCGTAGGTGATGTTGCCCGAGGTCAAAGCTGCCCCGACGGCGATTCCGCAGGCCGAGTCGGCCAGAACGATCAGCGGCCCGGCATGCATCCACCCGCGCTGCGAATCGCCCAGCCAGTCGGCCCTTGGAGGCAGCAGCATGGTGCCCCGTGATGCATCGACCGCGACGATCTGCAGCCCGATGTCGCGCATGTGGGGCGTGCCATCGATATAGGTCTTCTTGAGACGTTCAAGCAGATCGGACATAAAGGTGAGAGATGTCGGTGACGCGTTCCTGCACCGCCGTCTCCTTGTGGGTCATCAGCAATACCTGCCTCATGGACTGAAGCGGCTGGCGCATCAAGTGCCTGGTGCCCCCGGCACGAATCGAACGTGCGACCCTCCCCTTAGGAGGGGGATGCTCTATCCACTGAGCTACGGAGGCGAAACCGCGATTTTAAACCCTAAAGTGATACCGGGTTCAGAACCGACGACCGGAATCCGGCGATCCCTCAGTGACTCCGATCCCAGGAAACAGTGAAAGTCATGGGCCAACCCAACACGCGATTGCGGATCAGGGTGTAGTGGTCGATGCCTGCCTCTTTCAGAACGGCAGCCAATTCCTTTTCGGACAGCAGGTTCATGTAATCGCCCGCGGCGAAACCTTTGCCGATCCGTTGCAGCAGGGCGTCGAACTGCGATTTGCTGAGCATCAGGTGCGCCAGCGGAACACGGGTGTGCACTTCCACCGGGAACAGCCGATTGGGTGTCGTGATGAATCCCCGTGATGCCACGCGCCACAACTCTCTGGCAAACGCAACCTGTCGGTCACGGGAGCCGACATGTTCAATGACCGCATTGGAATGAGCGATCGCGAACTCACGATCTGCAAACGGCAGGCAGGTGCCATCACCATTGACCGTGCGGACCGTCGGGTAACGCCGATTGAATTCGGAAAAGTCGGCGCCGACGCCCAGCGCTGTGATCTGTGCGGGCCAGGGATAATGACGCTCAAGAAAGTTGTCGTGGTCGGAGTACTCGGTTGTATTCACGCCAACGTCGAGCAGTGATTCGCCCGATTGCGGTCTGACCAGGTTCAGGAACTGATCCCACTTTCGCTGTCGGCTTGCGAGCGAAAGATGGTTCGCCAGCGTTTCAATCATTCCCACGATTTCCTCCGGTGCGTCAAAGTTGTCACGAGCGCGCTCATCGCATCAAGCTGAGCAGCAGCTTTCGTGCCTGACACCGAACCGGGAGAGGTGAGCCTGCTTGCGCACAAGGCGGCGGTTCGGCGTGTGCCGACGCCGCCCCGGGGCGACTCTGTCAGGCTGACGGGCGACAGATCAGGTGCACTGATGCACGCGCGTTGCACGCGTGCTCTGTTGCGCGGTCAGCCTTTCATGAACAGGGCTCAGCGAAGGACGCCAGCCAGCAGGGATGCGGCCGAGTTGTTGCCGGCGCCGCCCAGATACTTGCCCATATAACCTGCGACTGAATTGAGTTGGGCCGGGGTCACGCCCAGGCTCGATACGGCATTGGCGACAGAACTCATCGAGGTGAGTGCCGACGGCGAGACACCGGCGAGTGATGCGCCTTTGCTGATCATGTCGGACATGCCGGGCAGGCTGTTGCTGATGCTTGCGAAATCGGTCGGCGAGAGTTTGTTCTGTGCCAGGCCCATCAGTGCGCCGGCGCTTGCGGTGCTCTGGTTGGCCGACAGTCCGGTGGCGCTTTGCAGGCCGCTGAGCATCGCGGCGGTGCTGCTGCCCGACGAGCCCATGCCCATCGGCAGGCTGGAGCAGGCGGTCAAGGCGACAGATGCCGAGCAGGTGGCAAGAATGAAGTGACGACGGTTCATGGCGGTTTCTCCTTCTGGTGTGTCCGAGGCGGTCGGACGGCCGGCGTTGCGCCGCGCGATTCTAGAAAATCCGTGGTGTCATGACCGTGAATTCGAAGGCAAATTCGTGCAATTACACGAAATTCGGAAGCTGGAAGTGGTGTCGACCGGCTGATTTCCGGAAATCAAAAAAATATTTTATTTTTCATTTTTCGCGACGATGTGCGCCATGGTCATGAATCGCTGCGGCGGTCGCCAGTCGGGTTTGCAGCGCATCGAGGGTTTTTTCGTAGACCATCAAGGACACCTGGCCGGTCGAGTTGCGCAGATCGAGTTCGGGGTTGATCTCACAGATCTCCCAGCACACCACCCGCGGATCACTCACCAGCCGCCGATTGATTCGCGCGGCTTCATCCGCCGTGATGCCGCCCGCCACCGGCGTTCCGGTGCCCATGCAGATCGCAGCATCCATGCTGTCGACATCGAAGGAGACATAGAGGATGTCGACCTCGCTCAGATGGTCGAGGCAGGCCTGCGCCACAGACTCAGGCCCGAGGCGTCGAATGTCTGCAGTGCGAAAGATCGGAATGCCGAACCGCGCGATGGCGGCATCCTCGGCAGGCTCTGTGTCGCGCACGCTCACATACACCAGGTCATGCAGGTCGAGGTTCGCCTTGCCTTGTCGCCCGAGCGCCTTGCAGGCTTCCCAGTGCGCCAGCGTGACGGCATCAAGCGTATTGACCGCATTTGCATCGTTATCAAACCGGCCGGCAATCGCGATCGGCATGCCGTGCATATTGCCGGACAGCGAGGTGTAGGGCGAGTGAATGTCGGCATGGGCATCAATCCAGACCACGCCCAGACGCTTGTCGGGAAACGCTTTTGCGATGCCGGCGATCGTGCCTGCGGCGGTCGAATGATCGCCGCCCAGCACCACCGGAAACGCGTGCGCTTGCAGTGTTTCGCAGACCAGCAAGCTGGCTTGCTCGAGCACCGTGCGGATGGCGTCGATATTGCGCGCATGCGGCGTCGTGCTGTCGCGGCCCCGCTGCCTGCCGCGCAGG
>CAIKZV010000172.1 GCA_903831925.1 uncultured Burkholderiales bacterium | reverse complement strand
GGCATTGGCTTGGCGATCGGCTCAGGTTCGGTGAGCGGCTCAGTGACTGCTTCACGCTTCGGATAAACCGCCGGGACAGCCGACGTGTCAGCCGATGCTTCCCGTTCGCCGCAGCCTACCGATTTCAGGGCTCGAGCGCTGTGGGAGCGTCGCCCGGCGGTGAGTCGGATCTGTGCGGTTGATGGCACCACGGCACCGATGCGGGCTTGCTACTTGCCCGAATCGATCGTGAGTGCCTGCTGGATCCCTGCTGGGTGCCGGTGGGTGCAGGTCGGTCTGGCGTCGTCGCTGAACTCACTGTCTGAGCGTCTTTCGGAGGCTCCCATGATTGTCCCGGTCACTTTGAATTACTCGATCCGGCTGGAATGCGATTCGCGACCGGCCCAGGCATTCGCCTTTGCGATGCTGCCGGCACGTGCCCAGCAGCAGCAGTTGGCCCTCGAATCGCTGCGGGTCGTCGGCGCATCGGCGCAGTCGGTGTTCACCGATGCGACGACCGCGACGCGCTATCTGCATGTCACCGCCGCCGGTGGCAAGCTGCAGATCGAGCTCGATGTGCAGTTGCGCCTGATGCAGACCAGCCTTGATGTCGCCTCGCTGTTTCGCGACCCGGCGGCCTCGCCGCTGGCCGCACCCGAATCCTTGCGCTTTCTGCTGCCCAGCCGCTTCTGTCCGTCCGACCGTCTGACTGATTTCTGCGAGCAGCAATTTTCCGGCTTGAGTCAGCCTTATGCCCGGCTGCGGGCCATAGACGACTGGATGAGGCGGCATCTGAACAGCAGCGCCCCGACCGTCGAACTGGCCGCGCAGGGCATGCCGGGCGCGCTCGACATCTTCGACCGGGACTGCGGTTCACCCGCCGATCTGGCGCACCTGATGATCACGCTGTGCCGCGCCTGCGGCTTGCCGGCCCGTTTCGTGACGACCGTGCCGCTCGAGGATGCCGACCCGGTCGGGCTGTACCCCTGGGTCGAGGTTCTGATCGGTAACGCCTGGCTCGCGCACGACCCGTCGCGACGTCTGCCACGCACCGCGCTGTTGCGCATCGGCACCGGACGCGACGCGGCTGATGTGCCGCTGGTCATGGGCGCGGCGGCCGCGATGGCCGAGTCGGACTATCGCGTCCGGATGACGATTGCCGGCCTCGATGCCGACGCACGGGTCCTGCGTGAGCGCGACGGGATGGCCGGGGAGGTGTGTGCCGCAACGCTTGGCAGTCTGGCGCAAGCCGCCCGCTGGGCTGAGGACGCCAACCTGGCCGCCCGACAGGCGCCTGCTGGCGCCGATCCCCTGCGTCAGAAGAGCTGGTCGCGGGCTCGCTCGCCCGACTCGCCGTGGCCCAGCCCTTCATCGAGCACCACACCGAGTGAGGCGATCCCCTGGCCAGGCCGGGTATCGGCGAAGTACCAGTCGCCGTTGATCGACACCACGCCGTTGGGCGCCGTGGCCGGCGATTCGGGCACGCCTTTGAGGGCCACCGCCATATAGTTGATCCAGATCGGCAGCGCCAGTCCGCCACCGGTTTCGCGCTCGCCGAGTTTGCGGGGCTGGTCGTAGCCGACCCAGGCCACCGCAGCCAGGCTGGGTGAATAACCGGCGAACCAGGCGTCGAAGGCATCGTTGGTCGTACCGGTCTTGCCGGCGAGATCGCCCCGTTTCAGACGCAAGGCGGGCGTTGCCGTGCCCTTGCGGACCACGTCGCGCAGCAGACTGTCCATGACGAAGGCATTGCGGGCATCGATGGCCCGGTTGGCCTCATCGCCCGGTCGCACCGCCTGAGCCTGGGCCAGGACCTTGCCGGTGTTGTCGGTGATCTTCTCGATGATGTGCGGCGGCACGTAAAAACCGCCGTTGGCAAACACCGAGATGCCGGCGACCAGTTGCCATGGCGTGACCGAGCCGGCGCCCAGCGCCATGGTGAGGTAAGGCGGATGACGCTCGGCGTCAAAACCGAAGCGGGTGATGTAGTCCTGGGCATAACGCGGTCCGATGGCCTGGATCAGCCTGATCGACACCATGTTTTTCGACTTCTGCAGCGCGGTGCGCATCGTCATCGGCCCGTCGAAGTGACCGTCGTAGTTCTTGGGCTCCCAGGTCTGGCCGCCGGTGACGGCGCGGTCGACCACCACCGGCGCGTCGTTGATGATCGTGGTGGTCATGAAGCCCTTGTCGAGGGCGGCTGAATAGATGAAGGGCTTGAAGCTCGAGCCAGGCTGTCGCCAGGCCTGCGTCACCCGGTTGAACTTGTTGCGGTTGAAGTCGAAGCCGCCCACCATCGCCCTGATCGAGCCGTCGCGCGGCACTGCCGAGACGAAGGCGGCCTGCACCTCGGGCAGCTGTGATACCTCCCAGCCCTTGGTGCCTTCGGTCACCCGGATCACCGAGCCCGGTTTCAGGCGCCTTTCGGCCGACGCCCGGTCCGAAATCCAGGATGCGACGAATCTGAGTCCGTCGCCGGTGATGTCGATGGTCTGGCCGCGGCTGCGACTCGCGCGAATCATCTGCGGGCTGACCTGGGTGATCACCGCCGGAATGAAACCGTCGATGTCGCCTGCCTCGAGCAACGCCTCCTCGATCTTTTCCTCGCGGCGCGTGGGGTCTTTGGGCAAATCGACCTGAGCCTCGGCCCCGCGATAGCCGTAGCGCCGGTCGTAGTCGATGATGCCGCGGCGGATCGCCTGATTGGCGGCGCGCTGGTCGTCAGACCGGACCGTCGTGTAGACCTTGAGGCCGGCAATATAGGTGTCGTCGCGGAACTGCTCGAAGGCCAGCTGGCGGGCCAGTTCGGCGACATAGGGCGCCTTCAGGGCAAATTCGGTCCGGTCGGGCTGCAGGACCAGATTTTCGGCAACTGCCGACTGGTATTGCTCCTCGGTGAGGTATCCGAGCGAGCGCATCCGTCCCAGGATGTACTGCTGGCGGATTTTCGCCCGCTTCGGGTTGACCACCGGGTTATAGGCCGAGGGCGCCTTGGGCAGGCCGGCAAGCATCGCGGCCTCGGCAGCCGAGATTTTCGCCAGCGGCTTGCCGAAGTAGACCTGCGCGGCCGAGGCGAAACCGTAGGCGCGCTGGCCGAGGTAGATCTGGTTGAGGTAGATCTCGAGGATCTGCTCTTTGGAGAGCGCCTGCTCGATCTTGAACGCGACCAGGATCTCGTAGATCTTGCGGGTGTAGCTGCGCTCGTTCGACAGGAAAAAATTGCGCGCAAGCTGCATGGTGATCGTACTGGCGCCCTGCGCCTTGCCGCCTGCGACGAGGTTGGCGACTGCTGCGCGGGCGATGCCGAGGAAGTCGACGCCACTGTGGGTAAAGAAGCGGTCGTCCTCGGCGGCCAGGATGGCCCGGGTCATGACCTGCGGCACATCGTCGAGTTTGACGACGCTGCGGCGTTCTTCGCCGAACTCGCCGATCAGCACCCCGTCGGCGGTGTAGATCCGCAGCGGCACTTTCGGGCGGTAGTCGGTCAGCGCCTCCATCGACGGCAGCCGTTCGCTCGCCAGGATGGCCGACAGGCCGAGCGCCAGCGCAACGGTGAGCGCCAGCACCAGCGGGATCCCGACCAGGATCGCAATAAGGGTCAACGCGCCGAAGCCACCCTCGCCGAGCGCAGCGCGGGTCGACACAGTCCGGAAGCGTGGTGTCGTCATGATCGGGAAGGCGGGTCTGGAAGAGCGCTGCAAGCAGGCGGTTTCAGATGATACCGGCTGACCGGACAGGACAGGTCGGGGCGACCCTTTGTATGCTGATGCCTGTCAGCCGTGCCGCTCGCCCGACTATCTGGACAGCTTGATGGGCGGTTGCCGGTGGGCGACCGGCGGCGGGCAATGATGTCCGAATTGCGTCCGGCCGTTTTACAGTGACTC
>CAIKZV010000171.1 GCA_903831925.1 uncultured Burkholderiales bacterium | reverse complement strand
GTTGAATTGATGAGGGCGTCAGGCGCTGAGCTGGTCGCCGTAGAGTCGGTATTTGCCGTCGGTACCCTGCTTCACCTTGGTGGTGATGTCTGCGGTGGTGGTATCCGCATCGGTGTTGGTCAGGGTGGCGGTCATAGTGCAGACGTTGTTCGCATCGCAGTTCGTGATCTGAATGTTCGAGACCGTGAACCCTGCGAAGCCCGAGAGGTCGGTATTGGCAGTGATTGCGGCTGCCTCAGCCTGCAGGTAGGCGATCTGGGATGTTTTGGTGTTGCCCGAATCCTTGTAGGCGGTGTCAATCAGGTCGGTGGTCGTGGTCGATGTCAGGCCTGCGCTGGTGCCGGCGCTTGACACCGAGGTCTGCAGATTGGACGTGAAATCGGACGTCGGGGTGGTCGGGCTGCTGCTGTCGCTGCCGCCGCAGGCGGACAGGGCGAAAAGACAGGATGCAATCAACAGGGGTTTCATGACGTGAAATGACATGATGTTTCCTAGCGGAGAATTGGACAATCGACCGAATCTAGGGGGCTGAGGTGACAGTGATGTGACTCGCAGGCGTGTGTTGTCAAAGTGCCCGATCGGAGCTGATCGGGCACTCGCGGGGCGCGAGCATGCTAGGCGCGCGCTGATCGTCGCTGTGATCAGCCGGCTTTCATCGCCTTCATGATCGCCTCATCGACGATCGCGACCGCGCGGGTCCAGCCGGCCGATGCGCCGCGGATCTTGTGCGGAAAGCACGACACGATGAAACCGTCTGCCGGCAGTGCCTCGAGGTTGTGCAGCTTTTCGAGGTGGCAGTAGCCGATGTCGCGGCCGGCCTTGTGGCCTTCCCAGATCAGCGAGGCATCGCCGGTCTCGGCATATTTCTCGGCGGTGTGCACGAAGGGCGCATCCCAGCTCCAGGCATCGGTACCGGTCAGGCGCACGCCGCGCTCGAGCAGATACATCGTGGCCTCGTAGCCCATGCCGGCGCCGGCCGACACATAGTCCGCGTGACCATAGCGGCTGCCCGCGCGGGTATTGACCACCACGATCTCGAGTGGCGCAAGGCTGTGGCCGATGCGCTTGAGCTCGGCTTCGACGTCTGCTGCGGTGACGACATAGCCGTCGGGGAGATGGCGAAAGTCGAGCTTCACGCCGGGTTGAAAGCACCAGTCGAGATCGACCTCATCGATGGTGATCGCCCGCTCGCCGCGGTTCATGGTCGGATGGAAGTGATAGGGCGCATCGAGGTGCGTGCCGTTGTGCGTGCTGAGCTGCACTTTCTCGACTGCCCACACCGCGCTGTCGGGCAGATCTTCCTGCTTGAGCCCCGGAAAAAAAGGGGCCATCTGCTCGAAGGAATTGGTGTGGTGGAAATAGTCGATGCGCGGTGCCATCGAGGGCGGATCGGACGCCACATCGTTTTCGAGATAGATCGAGAGGTCGACGAATTTGCGCGGCATGGCGATCTCCGGGGCTTCGAGCAGGTCGTGTGGTGTCGCGGCGAATGGCGGCGTGCGATCTCAGTGAAACGTCAGCGCGCCAGATAGCCCGAATCGACCGGCAGGGTGATGCCGGTGACGCACTGCGCGGCATCGCTGGCCAGAAACAAGACCGCCTGGGCGATGTCGTCGGGCGCGGGCAGACGCCCGAGCGGGGTATGGGCCATCACCGCATCGAAGTATTTCTGATCGTTGAACACCGGGACAGTGAGCGGCGTGCGAACGAAGGTGGGTGCGACCGCATTGACGCGAATATTGCTGGCAGCCCACTCGAGCGCCAGGGCGCGGGTCATGTTGACCACCGCGCCTTTGCTCGCCTGATAGGCGGCGTTCGGGAAGATGCCGCCCGAAAACCCCATGATCGAGGCCAGATTCACGATCGCGCCGCCGCGTCCGATCATGCGTCGTGCCGCCAGGCGATTGCAGAAGAACACGCCGTTGAGGTTGACGTCGACCACCTTCTCGAAGTCGGCGACCGACACATCGACCGACAGGCCGCGCAGGCCGATGCCGGCATTGGCCACCATCACGTCGATCGGCCCCAGCTCTGCGCTCACGCGATCGAGCGCCCGATCGATGCCGTCATGGTCGGTGACATCGACTGCGATGGTCAGCGCCGGTGCGTGTTCGCCGGCGCTGAGTACGGCCTGCTCAAGCGCCTGCGCATCGCGATCGAGTGCGGCCACGCGGGCGCCGGCCCGCACGAAGGCCATCGACATCGCTGCACCCAGGCCGCGCGCCGCCCCGGTGACGACCACGGTGCGGTCGGTGAAATGCCAGGTCGGCAGGCTCATGGGGTGTCCTTCAGAAAGAGGCGGCGGGTGGCGCCGTGGCGAGGCGTTCAGCCGCCGAGGCTGACGCGACCCTTAGGGCAGTTGAATGTCGCAACCAGT
>CAIKZV010000170.1 GCA_903831925.1 uncultured Burkholderiales bacterium | reverse complement strand
CGACCGATCAGCGCCGCATCAGACGGCTTCAGATGCGTGACCAGCACCTCGGGTTCGCGGCGCAAGGCGCGAAGCTGCTCGCCGAGCTCAATCGGATGCAGGTGTTTGGCGGTGATCGCCAGATCGCGCTCCTTGTTGGAGAACGCGGTCTCGATGATCAGGTAGCGCAGATCGGTAATGCTGTTGACCACTCGCCAGAATTCATCGGTCGGAATGCTGTCGCCCGAGAACACCACGCTGCCCTCGTCGCTGAACACATGAAAGCCGAGCGCCGGCACGGTGTGATTGGCCGGAATGCTGCGAATCGAGCGGCCGCCCACCGTCACGGTGACGCCAAGCGTGATCGGCTCGAAGACCATCCAGGGCCGCTCGTAGTGAGGAATCTCGGTGAAGTCGGGCCAGATCACCCAGTTGAAGATGTGCGCGCGCAAGGCCGCGATGGTTTCGGGCAAGGCATGCACGACCAGCGGTGTGCTGCGGCGTGCGCCGACCGAATCGACCATCAGGGGCAGCGCCGCGATATGGTCGAGATGCGAATGCGTGAGAAAGACATGGTCGATGCGGGTGAGTGCCTCGACCGAGAGGTCTTCGACGCCGGTGCCGGCATCGATCAGGATGTCGTCATCGACCAGAAACGAGGTGGTGCGGGCGTTGACACCCGTGCCGCCGATGCCGCCGCTGCAACCGAGCACCCTCAGCTTCATGCAATGCGCTCAGCAGACGCGACCGCCCCGGCGCGACCCTGTTCAGTTGCCGGCCAGGGCGAGACCACACCCGGCACCGGCTGCCAGATACCGATGGTCTCGGTGCGTCCCTGCACCGCAGACTGCGCAACGAACTGCAGGGCCACACCCTGCACCGCAGCGCAGGTCGACTCACCGAGCAGGATGGGCAACTGGTAATGCTTGGTCAGTCCCTCGATGCGGGCGGCAAGGTTCACCGCGTCACCGATCACGGTATAGGCGCGACGCAGTTGCGAGCCCATGTCGCCCACTCGAACCACACCGGTGTTGATGCCTATTCCGACCGACAAGGGCGGCCAGCCCAAGGTCTGGAATTCACGATTCAGACGGGTCACCGCCCGCTGCATGGCGAGCGCCGCCGCCACCGCATGATCGGCATGGTCGGGGTCGTCCATCGGCGCGCCCCAGAAGGCCATGACCGCATCGCCGATGTACTTGTCGACCGTTCCGTCATGGGCATGGATCACCTCGGTCATCTCGGTGAGAAAGCGGTTGAGATAATCGCGAAGCTGCTGCGGCTCCATGCGCTCGGCCATCCGCGTGAAGCCTCGGATATCGGCAAAGAGGATGGTCAGCTCCTTGTTCTGGCTGTCGAGCGGATAGTTGTCGGGGTTGTTCGACATGCGCTCGACCAGCTGCGGCGCGACATACTGGCCAAAAAGGCCGATCACCGCACGACGCGATCGACCCTCGGAGATATATCCCGCGACAAGATTGGTGATCGCCACCAGGCACAGTGAGACGACGCCGGCCGCCAGCGGCAAGGCCCAGCCGAGTTTGGCATAGGCAATCGCATTCCAGGCAATCAGGATCGACAGGCCCAGCAGTGTGACCGCCGAGACACCGACGACACCAGCGCCGGTCATGGCCAGTGCTGCGGAGCCGACGACCAGCGCGATGAGAAGGGCAGACACCAGCGGTGCTTCGGGCGGACGCCTGTGGATCGTGCCTTCAAGCGCGCCTGCGATCAGCGACGCATGAACTTCGACACCGGGATAGACCTCACTCACCGGTGTTGCGCGCAAATCGGTCAGGCCCGGTGCAGAGGTGCCGACCAGCACGATCCGATCCTGAAAGAGCCGCGGCTCGACACGGCCCTCGAGCACGTCGGTGGCAGAGATATATCGAAAGCGCGAAGACGCCGCGCCGCCGCGCCCCTGGAAGGGCACCAGTGCGGTGGTGCCGACCGAGATCGGGATGCGCGCCTGGGCGCCCGAGGCACCAAAGCCGAGGCTGTCTGCCTGATCGCCATCACCGTGAAGGGTCAGCGGCGCATTGCCGAAATAGAGTCGCAGCACCGCGACCGCGAGCGATTCGTAGAGCTGGTCGTGATGTTCGGCCAGCAGCGGCAAGGACCGCACGACGCCGTCGCGATCGACCATCGGATTGAAAAAGCCGGCATTGCGCGCGGCCCGGGCCAGCGGTGCGACATTGGCACCATAGCCCGCCCAGCTGGTCATGCTGAAGCCCTGTTCACGCAAGGTGGCCGCCGGCCACACAGGCTGAGGAAGCTGTCCGGATGAGAAGGCGCCCACTTCGCTGGAGAAGTAGTAACCAAGCGCCACCGGGGCATTGGCAAGGGCCTTGGCCAGCACCGAATCGGCCTGCGGCTGCGGCTCGGCGAAGACCAGATCGAATCCGATTGCGCGCGCGCCGCCTTCTTTTGCGAGGATCTGCGTCAGCCGGGCCACCTGCTCTCGCGACCAGGGCCACCGGCCCTGGGCGGCGAGACTCTTCTCATCGATATCAACGATGACGATCCGGCTGCTCGGCTTGGGCGGCTGCAGCCGCATGCGCGAGTCGTAGAGAAAGCGGTCGAGGGTGTCGACCATCGGCAGCGAGATCTGGGTGAATTCTGCGATCACTGCAAGCGCGACAATACCCAGCCCGAGCAGGAGCCGACGCGACTTCATCGACGAGAGATCGAATACCCGCATGGTTAAAGCGTCAGGACGGCGGCTCGAATGAAAAGCGGAAGATGGTCCCGGCGAGTTCGATCAGATCATCGGCTCGCAGCAAGCAGGAGACCAGTCCGGTCGGCTCGCCATTGACCATCGGGAAGGTCGCGCCTTCGAGATGCGTGATGAAAAACCCGTTGCGACGCCGAGCAATCACCGCCACCTGGCCCGAGGCATTCGACAGGCTCACGATCGGTCGGTCGATGGCAATCACCTTGCCGACGCCATCACCTGACAGGGCCTCGACACAGGCCCATTCCGGAGGCCTGTCGCCCTCGGGGAGAAATGGCTCGATCACGTACTGCAGCCGATAGATGCCGATCT
>CAIKZV010000169.1 GCA_903831925.1 uncultured Burkholderiales bacterium | reverse complement strand
TTCTGGCGCACGCCGTCGAGCATCACAAAATCGTTGCCCGCGCCCTGCATCTTGGTGAACTTGAGCTTCATCAACGGATTATCGCTCAATCGCCGGGCAAGCCGACGCCGCCCGCTGAGGCAAAAGCAGGCACAAGCAGGCACGAAAACGCACGATCAGGCGCAAGAAGGCTCAGTCTGCGTAAAACGAGGGCTCGCCCGGCGGGCGTGTCTTGAAGCGCTTGTGCGACCAGAGATACTGGGCCGGCGCTTCACGAACACGGTCCTCGATGAAGGCATTCATGCGCCGGGTGGCGGCTTCGATGTCGGCGCCCGGAAAGTCCTGCCAGGGCGGATAGAAGCGGCCCACATAGCCGTCCGGGGTCATATGGATCACGAAGGGCAGCACGGCCGCGCCGGTCATGGCGGCCAGCCGCGCGGTCGCGGTCACGGTGGCCGCCGGCACGCCGAAAAAGGGCACGAAGATCGCGTCGCGGGCGCCCAGATCGAGGTCGGGCAAATAGTAAAAGGGCAACCCCTGCCGGATCAGCCGGACAGCCGAGCGCACGCCCTGCTGGCGCGACAGCACCACGCCGTCGGAAAAGCGCTGGCGAGCGGCCAGCATCGCCGCATCGAGCACCGGATTCTTCTGACGCTGATACATGGTCACGAACCCGGACTCCATCGACAGGCGCGTGCCGCCGGCATCGAGCCCGACGAAGTGCGGTGCGAGGATGATCATCGGACGGCCAAGATGCTCGCGAAAAATCGACTCGTTTTCGATGGTCACCAGCCGCCGGATGCGCTCGGGCGCGCCGAACCACATGATGAAGCGCTCGAGAATGCTGCGGGTGAACCACTCGAAATGTTCACGGCCCACCCGTCGGCACTCGCGCTCGCTCCACTGCGGAAAGCACAGTCGCAGATTGATCAGCGTGACCCGCCGCCTCGGGACGGCCAGCCACCACACCAGCGTGCCCAGCCCGCTGCCCAGCGGGCGCAGCACCCTCAGGGGCAGCAGCGACATCCCCCTCAGGACCCGCAGCAAACCCTTCAGGAGCAGATGCCCCGGCGGCATTGGCACCTCCGGTCGGGGTGCCTCAGGAGGTGCCTCAGAGGGTGACGCCCGGGCGGTCGGATCGCTCATGACGGATCCCGGTCTGCGGCCACCGGCGGCGCCCCCGAACGCGGTGCGTCCTTGTAGCGGTTGTAGCCCCAGAAGTACTGGTCGGGTACCCGCCGGATCAGTGCCTCCATGGCGCGATTGACCGCCTCGGGGCTTGGGTCGCCCTCCAGCGCCTCGAATCTCACCACCCAGCCCTCGCCTGAGGCCAATCGCTCACCATGAGCAATCAGGACCGGTGCGCCGGTCAGTCTGGCCAGGCGCTGGGGCAGGGTCATGGTGTAGGCCGGACGACCAAAAAACGGCGCCCAGACACCGTCGCCGTCGCTGGGCACCTGATCGGGCAGGATGCCGATGCACTCATGCCGGCGCAGGGCCCGCAACAGGCCGCGCACACCGGCGCCACTGGCCGGCACCGGCACCAGATCGGGCGCTTTGCGACCGGTCTCGACCAGGCGTCTGACCGCCTCGATCCGGGGCGGTTTGTAGAGCACCGTGATCGGGCCGGTGCGGGCCACCCCGCGTGCGGCCGCCTCGAACGAGCCTATATGCGGGGTCAGGATCACCACGCCTCGGCCGCCCGCGCGGGCGGCATCGAGCACCGACTGACCCTCGATTCGGATCAGCGCCTCGACCCGCGCCGGCTCGGCAAACCAGATGAAGAAGGTCTCGGCCACGCCGCGGCCGGTCTGTTCGGCGGTGCGCCTGAGCCGACCGGCATCGAGGAGCCCGGCAAGCTGAAGGTTCTCGGTCGACTTGCGCCGGAATCCCGACGACAGGCTCAGAGCGATGCGCCCGATAGATGCGCCGATCGCCTGCAGCCAGGCCAGCGGCAGGTGGGCAAGCATTCGGGTGATCCAGACCAGCATCGTGTGATTTACGCCATGAACCGTGACCTGTTACGCAGTTGGCGTCGAGATCAGTGAGGCTATAATTTACGGACCGCCGAGTTAATCCGGACAACTTGCAGGGCGGCTGACAAATTCTGCTAAAGCGTCGCTGCTTCTCCCGAAGATGGCTACGCCGAAAGGCCTCGTGTTCAGGACACCGTCCTGGTCGCGGCTCCGTCCATTTCACCATCTGCTGGAGTGCTCATCATGGCTAAGGACTTTCTCTTTACCTCCGAATCGGTTTCCGAGGGTCATCCCGACAAAGTCGCCGACCAGATTTCGGACGCGATTCTGGACGCGATCTTCGCGCAGGACAAATTCTCGCGGGTCGCCGCCGAAACCCTGGTCAACACCGGACTGGTCGTGCTGGCCGGCGAAATCACGACCGGCGCGCATGTCGACTACATCCAGGTCGCACGCGACACCATCAAGCGCATCGGCTACGACAACACCGATTACGGCATCGACTACAAGGGCTGCGCAGTGCTGGTGGCTTACGACAAGCAGAGCCAGGACATCGCCCAGGGCGTCGACGAAGGCCGGGGCATCGACCTTGACCAGGGCGCGGGCGACCAGGGCCTGATGTTCGGCTATGCCTGCGACGAGACGCCGGTGCTGATGCCGGCGGCCATCTATTACGCCCACCGGCTGGTCGAACGCCAGTCCGACCTGCGCCGCGACGGCCGGCTGCCCTGGCTGCGCCCGGACGCCAAGTCGCAAGTCACCCTTCGCTATGTCGACGGCAAGCCGCACTCGGTCGATACCGTCGTGCTCTCGACCCAGCATGCGCCCGATATCGATCACGGCACCCTGACCGAGGCGGTCATCGAAGAAATCGTCAAGCCGGTGCTGCCCAAGGAGCTGATCAAGGGTGACGTGCGTTTCCTCATCAACCCGACCGGGCGCTTCGTTATCGGCGGCCCGCAGGGCGATTGCGGCCTGACCGGTCGCAAGATCATCGTCGACACCTACGGTGGCGCAGCCCCCCACGGCGGCGGTGCCTTCTCGGGCAAGGATCCGTCCAAGGTCGACCGCTCGGCCGCCTA
>CAIKZV010000168.1 GCA_903831925.1 uncultured Burkholderiales bacterium | reverse complement strand
TGCGGCTGGCCGGCGATGCCCGTGTTCAGGGGCGTGTGACGCTTGCCGGGCGCGATCTCTCGAATCTGTCGCCGCAGCAGATGCGTGGTGTGCGCGGCAAGGAGATCGCCATGATCTTCCAGGAGCCGATGACCGCGCTCAATCCGCTCTTTTCGATCGGCGACCAGATCGGTGAAACCCTGATGCTGCATGAGGGGCTCAGTCGGATCGCCGCGCGAGCCCGTGCGGTCGAGCTGCTCGAGCTCACCGGCGTGCCCGAACCGCAGCGGCGGGTTCACAGCTATCCGCATGAGCTCTCGGGCGGGCAGCGCCAGCGGGCCATGATCGCGATGGCACTCGCCTGTCAGCCGGCGCTGCTGGTGGCCGACGAACCCACCACCGCGCTCGATGTGACCATCCAGCGTCAGATCGTCGAGCTGCTCGATGATCTTCAGCGGCGCATCGGGATGGCGGTGCTGCTGATCAGCCACGACCTGCCGCTGGTGCGCCGCTTTGCCGATCGGGTCGGTGTGATGCGCGCCGGCAAGCTGGTCGAGACCGCGCCGACCGAGCAGCTCTTCGAAGCACCGGTCGACCCCTACACCCGTCGCCTGATCGACAGCCGGCCGCGTCGCTCGCTTGAGCCGGTCGCCACTGACGCGCCCGAACTGCTTCGCGGCGAGGGCGTGGGCTGCCGGTTCTGGTTCAAGTCGGGCTGGTTCGGCCGCAAGCCCTTCGATGCGGTGCGCGATGTCGATCTGAGCCTCGCCCGCGGTGAGACCCTCGGCATCGTCGGCGAATCCGGCTCGGGCAAGACCACGCTCGGCATGACCCTGCTGCGGTTGGCCTCGGGCGATCCGTCGGGACAGATCCGGTTTGGCGGCGAGCGGCTCGACACCCTGTCGCAGTCGGCGCTGCGCCCGGTGCGACGGCGCATGCAGGTGGTCTTTCAGGATCCCTACAATTCGCTGTCACCGCGAATGACGATCGAGCAGATCGTGGGCGAGGGCGTGTCACTGCATCAGCCTGAGCTGTCGGAAACCCTGCGACGTGATGCGATCGTCGAGATGCTGCATGAGGTGGGGCTGGATGCGAATGCGCTGTCGCGCTATCCGCATGAGTTCTCGGGTGGCCAGCGTCAGCGCATCGCGATTGCGCGAGCGGCGATTCTGCGCCCCGAGCTGATGCTGCTCGATGAGCCGACCTCGGCCCTCGATGTCTCGGTCCAGCAGCAGGTGCTCGAGCTGCTCGGCGCGCTGCAGCGACGCCTGGGGCTGAGTTACCTTTTCATCACCCACGACCTCGCGGTCATTCGCGCGATGGCGCATCGGGTGCTGGTGATGAAGGACGGTCGGGTGGTCGAGACCGGCGAAACCGAGGCGCTTTTTGCAGCGCCCCAGGCCGACTACACCCGCCAGCTGATCTCTGCGATCAACGGCTGATTTGGTCAGCGGCCAAGTCGGTCCGCGGCTGAGTCGATCGCAGCCGAGTCGACCGCAGCCGAGTCGACCAGCGCTGACTGGTCTCAGGTTCGGGCGACCTTGGTCGGGGCCTTTGCCGGCGCCGGCTTGGGCGGCGTCTTGTAGACCGTCTTCACGGTATTCGATGCGCTGGCGGTTCGACCGCCGGGTGTCGATTTGGCCACCGGGCCGGTCGACTTCTGCGAGTTTTTCGCACCGGCGCTGCCTGATCTGGCGCCGCCGACACCGGCCTTCGAGGCGCGCGAATCCTGCGGCTTTGCCGCTGACGGCGGCGGGTCGATGGCCTCAGGCGCGGCAGGGGTCGGTGGCGTGATGTCGGCACGAGCCACCACCTGACGCGCGCCGCCAACCGTGGTCAGAACGGTCTGGCTGCTCGCCGGTCGCACCACCAGCCGGGTGCCGGCACGGGCGGACTTGGCGCCGCCGTTCCAGGCGCTCAGCTGGGCGACGCTGACGCCATAGCGCGAGGCGACGCTGGCCATCGATTCACGCCTTGCAACCTGGTGATAGGTCGCGGTGATCGTGATCTGTTCATAGACCCGCGGCCCCTGAAACGATTCGATCCGGTTCTGGTCCTTGACCGCGGCTTGCGGCGCGATCAACTGGGTGCCGGGCAACATGCGACCGCCAGGCTTGAGGCCGTTGGCGCGCAGCAGTTCAGCCGTCGAGACGCCCGATTGGCGGGCGACATCCTCGAGGGTTTCGCCCGGCTTGAGGGTATAGGGCTGCCAGGACACCAGCGGCTTGTCGTTCATGTCATGAATTTCGACGGCCGACAGAAAGCTGTCGATCCGATCGGCCGGGATGCGGATCTGATTGTTGCGGCTGGCCGCAATCACCGGTCGGTTGTGGGCCGGGTTGATCGCCACGAAGTCCTCGACGCTCATGCCGGCAAACTGCGCGGCCAGTTTGAGGTCGATCGGTCGGGTCTTCTCGATGGTGGCGAAGTAGGGCCGGTTGGGCACATTCGGCAGCACGATGCCGAGTGCGCTCGCATTCTGGACAATGTGCTTGATGGCAAGCAGTTTGGGGACATAGTTGCGGGTCTCGTTGGGCATCGACAGGCTGAGATAGTCGACCGGCAGGCCACGTGCCCGGTTGTTCTTGACCGCGCGGGCCACCGCGTTTTCGCCCCAGTTGTAAGACGCCAGCGCGAGGAACCAGTCGCGCTCGTTCATCTCGTAGATCTTCTGCAGATAGTCGAGGGCGGCCCGGGTCGACTGGACCACGTCGCGACGGTTATCGACCCACCAGTTCTGCGACAGGTCGTATTGTTTGCCGGTTGACGGGATGAACTGCCACAGGCCGGCAGCCTGGGCCGACGACAGCGCAACCGGGTTCATCGCGCTTTCGACGAAGGGCAGCAGCGCGAGTTCGGTCGGCATGCCGCGTCGTTCGACTTCTTCGACGATGAAATAGAGATAGCGCCCACCGCGGCTGAACATCCGCTGCAGGCTGTCGCGATGGGCCAGGTAGTAGCGCTCTTTTTCAGCCACCAGCGGGGTGTTCAACTCGGGCATCGAAAAGCCGGCCCGCATACGCGACCAGACATCGTCGTACTGGGCTTGCGTCGGGATGGCGGTGGACGGCGTGCTTACCGCAGCCGCTGCCGGCGGCAGGGTCGGCGCGACCGGAAGGCTCGCGGCCGGGGCAGGGGCTGGCGCCTTGGCGGCATCCGGATTCAGCGAGGCGCAGCCAACCACCATCATCAGCAGAGCGGCGGGCAGGAGGCGGGTGCTTCGGTGCAGCAAATTCCGGGCAGTCTGCTTCAACGCATACCTCTAAATGTCTGTTTTTTAATCAGAATGTCTTTCTGATGACTGCCCGGGATGCTACGAGAGCCGGCCGTCGCGGTCAAGACACAATCGGTCGGAGGCGACCCCTTGTCGACCGGCGTCAATCCCGAAGGCGCAAGCGTCTTGCCGGTTTTCACTGGCAGGGGCACAGTGACAGGATGTCAGACCGGCACACCGGACAAATCGCGAACATGGGTAAAGACCTGTCATGAGATCGACGACGCAGAACCGCTTGACGCTGGTCGGCTCGAACCTGAGCCGCGCCGTGCCGGCTGGTCAGCCTCGCGGCGCCGATGCAGTGCCCGATTTGCGTCTTTCCGGCCGCCAACCCGAGGGCGGTGGGCCTGAGCAGCAGGGGCCTTCGCCGGATCTGCGCGGAGTACGGTCCGACTGGCAGGCCTGGCTGGCATCGCCGCCCGGACGCTATGTCCTCGACTGGGAGCAGTCCCAATTCGACGAGTCGGTCGGTGATGTCTTCGGCTTTCATGCCTTGCAGCTCGGCGAATCCGCGATTGACGCGCTTCGCAACAACCGGATTGCCAATCGGGTCGGGGTGCTGCTCGCCGATGACCCTTTGCCGGCTGAGCGCAGCCCGCTGCTGCGCGTGAGCCACTTCGAGGAGCTGCCCTTCGAGAGTCAGTCGATCGACCTGGTCGTGCTGCCGCATGTCCTGGAGTTTGCCCAGGACCCGCACCAGGTGCTGCGCGAGGTCGATCGGGTGCTGCGCCCGGAAGGGCGGATGATCCTGTGCGGCTTCAATCCTGCCAGTCTGTGGGGGCTGCGCCAGCTTGCTCCGCCCTCGGTGCTGGCGCCCTTCATGCCGCGCACAGGTCATCTGATCGGTCTGCCGCGGCTTCGCGACTGGTGCAAGCTGCTTGGCTTCGAGCTCGAGCGCACCCGCTACGGCGGCTTTCGTCCGCCGTGCCGCACCAGCGCCTGGCTTGATCGCACCGAATTCATGGAGCGCGCCGGAGACCGCTGGTGGCCGGTCTGCGGGGCAATGTACATGCTGTGCGCGGTCAAGCGGGTCAAGGCGATGCGGCTGGTGGGTCGGGCCTGGCGACGGCCTGCGCGGGCCGGTGCCACCGTGCTGCCGATCGCCCGCCGGCGCGGGACGATGGATCAGCGTGGCCGGTAGATAAGCCAATACACTGCGGCTGCGTTCCATCCGTCCTCTTTCTTCGAGTCCCGCCGATGTCTCCTGTATCAAGCGCTCCTGTTTCCAGCCAGCAATGGCTGACCTGCACCGACGGCGCCTGCGCGCCGAGCAATCCCGGGCCGGCCGCCTGGGGGGCGGTGATCGTGACCCCCGACGGCCAGATTGCCGAGGAGGTCCATGGCTTCATCGGCCACGGCACCAATCAGATCGCCGAACTGACCGCCGCGATCGAGGGCTTGCTGCGAGTGCCGGAGGGTGTGCCGGTCGAATTGGTGTCCGACAGTCAATACGTGCTCAAGGGGCTGAGCGAGTGGCGTGCCGGCTGGGAGCGCAAGGGGTATCGCAACTCGCGCAATGAGCCGGTGGCCAATCTGGATCTGTGGAAGAAGCTCTTTGCGACTGCCGATGCGCGGCGGGTGACGGTGCGATGGGTGCGTGGCCACAATGGCGATCCGCTCAACGAGCGCGCCGATGCGCTGGCCAACGAGGCTTTGAGGCTGGCTGCCGCCAGGCGCTGAGCTCAGCGTTTGGCT
>CAIKZV010000167.1 GCA_903831925.1 uncultured Burkholderiales bacterium | reverse complement strand
CCCTGACCCAAACCGAGATCGATCAGGCGCTCGGCCAGCTCGAAGGCGGGTCGACGCACAAGGCCGATCCCGAGAGTCTGGGGCAGCTGCGCACAGTCCTGTCGAATGACGACGGCCGTGAATTCGTGATGCACAACCTGGTCCGCTGGCGGCGCAAAGCGCTTTACCCGCCGGGCTCGACCTATGGTGATGACGTGCGGGCAGCCGACAAGCGCTATGGCCGAGCGATTATCTGGCCGCTGCTCAAGCGCGCCAGTCTGGTGATGATGGTCGCCAAAGCCGCCGGTCGCTTCATCGATGACGGGCAATCATTGCCCTGGACCTATATCGCGATGGTTCGCTATCGCAGCCGGCGCGACTTTCTTCGCTTTGTCGTCGAGACCGAGCAGGGAAACGTGTTCATGCACAAATGGGCGGCGATCGAGCACACCCAGGTCTTTCCGGTGCAGCCGATCATCAGCCTGTTTGCAGTGCGCCTGACGGCAGGCATGCTGCTCGCAATCCTTGCCCTGGGCTTGACCCACCTGATCGGCGGATGACGCGAAGGTGCTCAGATTGCCAGCGACGACGCGGCACCCGGGGCCTGGCGATGAATGAGGTAATTGGCAATGACTCGTCGCAGGTAAGCGGCGACACGGTCGTCGCTGCCGGGCCGGGCAAGCGCCTGAAGGCCACCTGCGACCGCCAGATAGATCAGCGCCGCCAGTTCGCTTGCCATGCGGGTATCGCCAGTCAGACGCAGAAACTTTTCTTCGAAAACCGCCATCCGAACCGCATCGACTTCGGCCAGCATGACGGCAGCCGTCGGCTCACGCCGACCCAGGGCGCGCAGGGCTTGCTCGAATCGCAGCGCCTTCAGGTCAGAGCCGCCATAGGCCAATGCGATATCGAGAAGACGGACCAGATCGGCCTGCGGATCGTCGGTGGCATCGGCCTGCAGGCGCTTGTCGACTTCGATTTCGCGGACCTGCCAACGCTGCAGCAGCGCGGCGATGAGATCCGCGTGATCGATAAAATGCCAGTAAAAACTGCCTCGGGTAACCTTGAGGGTGTCGGCAATCGACAGCACCCTGACCGCATCAAAGCCACTTTCGGCCACCACTTCATAGGCGGCATCAAGCCAGTCGTCACGGTTCAGGCGCGGCGCCTGGGCTTTGCGGGGATCAGTGGCAGTTCGCGTCATGAGGCAATCGGGTTAAACGTTCGAGGCCAAGCCGGGTGCTGAAATCATCGAGGCCAAAGCTCGGCAGACACGCTCATCGGATGAGCAGCCTTATTATGCCATACATAAGTGTATGGATAATCTGATTTTTCTGACCCGACATTTTCCGCATAAGGCTTGAGGTCATCGTGTCGATCAAATCACTGCTGATGCCGATGATTTCGCAGCGCCTGCTGTCGCGTGAGCGCCTCGAGAAAAATCGGGCGCGCATCGAGCGTAACAGGCAATCACGCGGTGAGCCGCACCGCATCCGCTATTTTCATCAGATCGACGACCCCTACAGCGCCCTGAGTGCCTGCAGCCTGACGCGGCTCGCACAGCGTTACCAGGTCGAGATCGACGTCCGTCTGGTCGGGCCACCCGATGACGCGGCCGCGCCGCAGCGATCGATGCT
>CAIKZV010000166.1 GCA_903831925.1 uncultured Burkholderiales bacterium | reverse complement strand
CCGGCGCTGCCGCAAAAGAAGCGCGCCCGCCATCGCCTGATCGGTGCGATTGTTTTATGCGTCGCCGCCGCGATTCTCGTGCCGCTCCTGCTCGAACCCGAGCCCTCGCGACCCTTGTCCGATCTGTCGGTCGTCATTCCTCCAAAGACGGCCAATCTGCCGTCGCGCAGCACCGAGCCCCGTGCTGACCTTCGTCCTGATGCTGCACGCCGCGACGCGAAGGCTGCGGAGTCCGGCACGAGTGACAAACCGACCGAGCAGTTCAAGGCGGAAATGCCCAAGCCTGCCGAGTCACGGTCAGCAGATGCGGTAGCGCTGGAAGCTGCTCCTGCCGTTACCCCCGCCGAGGGCGCCCCGCAAGGCAGCATGCCCGGTGATGCCGATCGATCAAAACCTGCGACGCCAGCGCCTTCGGCAGCACCGTCTTCAAGTCAACCGAGCGCGCCAGCGACTGCCGCCGCAACCCCTGCGCCTGCGCCGACGACAGCGAGCGACAGCGGCAAGCCGTCAGCATCCAAGCCGGGCGGAAAGTATCTGATTCAGGTGGGCGCCTTCAGTTCTGATTCGGCGGCCAGCGCAGCGCTCGAGCGGATTCAGGCAGCGGGTTTGCGCGGTTTTACTGAAAAGATCAAGACCGATCGGGGCGATCGGATTCGGGTGCGCGCCGGACCCTTTTCGACGCGTGATGCCGCCGAGCAGGCTCGCGAAAAGCTCAAGGCCACGGGTCTTGAGGCAGCACTGATCGCACCGTCGTGATCAGTGCACGCCGCGATCGGAAGCTTTCTTCATGACCGAACTCGGAATGACGGCATGGGATTGGTTTGTCCTGGCGGTGCTCTTTGTGTCGATCGGTCTCGGGCTCTTTCGCGGTCTGGTCAGAACGGTGTTTGCACTGGCTGCCTGGGTGGTGAGTCTGCTGGGTGTGCCGGTGGCCATGCACTGGCTGGCGCCGATGCTGCCGCCCGAGATGCCTTATGCCTTGCTGGTTGCGGCGATTTTTCTCGCGCTGTTCATCGGGGTGCGCATGCTCGGCTCACTGGCGTCGCGTGCGCTGCGCGGGATCGGGCTCGGCGGCGCCGACCGTCTGCTGGGCGCAGCCCTGGGAGCCGCGCGAGCGCTGGTCATTATTCTGCTGGTGGCGCTGGCGGCGCATCTTGCCGGGTATTCGAAGCGGCCCGATTGGCAGCAGGCGCATTGCCGGCCACTGCTCGAGTGGCTGGTTCAATGGGCGGAGCCTTTCCTGCCCGAGCGTTTGAGCGGCGTGCAACGCACCTGACAGGGTACATTGCACGAACTGGGTTTCAGTCCTGCTGATGATCGGAGAAGTTTGATGTGCGGCATTCTGGGTGTAGTGGCACGTTCACCTGTCAATCAGCTTCTTTATGACGGCCTGCTGCTGCTGCAGCATCGTGGCCAGGATGCCGCGGGCATCGCCACCTCGAATGGCAAGACCTTCTCGATGCACAAGAGCAGCGGTCAGGTGCGCGATGTCTTCCGGACCCGCAATATGCGCGGTTTGCCCGGACGCAGCGGGATTGCCCATGTGCGTTATCCGACGGCCGGATCGGCCGGTAACGATGAAGAGGCGCAGCCCTTCTACGTCAATGCGCCCTTTGGCCTCACGCTGGCGCATAACGGCAACCTGACCAATTCGGCGCAGCTCAAGGAAGAGATGTTCCGTCTCGATCGGCGGCATATCAACACCGAGTCTGATTCGGAAGTGCTGCTCAATGTGCTGGCCAACGAACTGCAGGCAGCTACCGGCGGCGTGTCGCTCGATCCTGATTCAGTGTTCAAGGCGATTACCGAAGTCCACCGCCGGGTGAAAGGGGCGTATGCCTGTGTGGCCGAGATTGCCGGGTATGGCGTGATCGGTTTTCGCGATCCGCTTGGCATTCGCCCGCTTTGCTATGGCGTGTCCGAGACCGACCATGGCACCGAATATCTGATCGCGTCGGAGTCGGTGGCACTCGAAGGCCTGGGGTTCTGGCTCGTGCGCGATATCGCTCCGGGCGAGGCGGTCTTCATCGACCTCGAAGGCAATTTCCATTCGCGGGTGTGCGCACCGAACGCCTCGCTCAATCCGTGCATCTTCGAATATGTGTATTTTGCACGTCCCGATTCGGTAATCGATGGCGTGTCGGTCTATGACGCGCGTCTGAAGATGGGCGAGTACCTGGCCGAGAAAGTGCGTCGCGATTTGCGAGCCGGCGATATCGATGTGGTCATGCCCATTCCGGACACGTCCAGGCCATCGGCGCTGCAGCTGGCCAATCGCCTCAACCTCGACTATCGCGAGGGCTTCATCAAGAATCGCTACGTCGGGCGCACCTTCATCATGCCGGGGCAGGCCATCCGCAGCCGGTCGGTGCGTCAGAAGCTCAATGCGATGAGCATCGAGTTTCGCGGCAAGAATGTCCTGCTGGTCGACGACTCGATCGTGCGCGGCACCACCTCGCATGAAATCGTCCAGATGGCTCGTGCGGCTGGCGCCAACAAGGTCTATTTCGCCTCGGCCTCACCGCCGGTGCGCTATCCCAATGTCTATGGCATCGATATGCCCACGCGTTCCGAGCTGATCGCCAACGACCGCACCGACAATGAAATCCGACTGGCGATCGGCGCCGATGCCCTGGTCTATCAGGACATCGACAGCATGCGACGTTCGGTGCGCGATCTCGGTCGTCACCTCAATCGTTTCGAGGCCTCGTGTTTTGATGGTGTCTACATCACCGGCGACGTGACCCCCGAGTATCTCTATCAACTCGAGACCAGTCGCCTCAATCCGGTTGAGCATGTCGAGGAGCCTGCGCAGAAAGCGCAGATGAATCTGCAGTTTTCATCCGGTCGCAGCTGATCGCGGTCGATGTCGATCCCAGCGCCACCGTCTGACCCGACGCGCCCCTGGCGTCTCGATACCCTGGCGATTCGCGAGGGCATCGAGCGCACCGCCTATCTCGAACACAATGAACCGATCTTCCTGACGTCGAGTTTCGTGTTCGAGAACGCCGCGCAGGCTGCGGCCCGATTTGCCGGCGACGAAGAGGGCTTCATCTATTCGCGGGCAGGCAATCCGACGGTGGCCGCATGTCAGAACCGCCTGGCGGCGCACGAAGGCGCGCAGGCCTGTGTGGCGACCGCATCGGGCATGTCGGCGATCATGGCGCTGGTCATGAGTCTGACGCGAGCCGGCGATCACGTGGTCGCCGCCTTCGAACTCTTCGGTGCGACCACCCAGCTCTTCGGCATTCTGGCTCGCTTCGGCGTCGAGGTGAGCTTTGTGCCGATCAACGACCCGCAAGCCTGGCGCGAGGCGGTACGGCCGAACACCAGGCTGTTCTATCTCGAGACGCCCTCCAATCCGCTGACCCAGCTCGCCGACGTCAGGGCAATTTCGGCGATTGCCCGCGAGTACGGCGTGAAGTTCGCGGTCGACAACTGCTTCTGTTCGCCGGCACTGCAGCAGCCCCTCGCCCTGGGCGCCGACATCGTGGTGCACTCGGCCACCAAATACATCGATGGGCAGGGTCGGGTGCTGGGCGGCGCCGTGCTG
>CAIKZV010000165.1 GCA_903831925.1 uncultured Burkholderiales bacterium | reverse complement strand
TGGCCGCGCGGGCAGGGCTGCGTCAGGGAGATGTCATCCTGTCATTGAACAATCAGGACGTGATCAACGCGAAGCAGTTGAACGAAGCCGTGGCAAAGCTTGATCGCAGCAAGACTCAGGTCATGCTGGTGCGGCGCGGCGACAACGCCCAGTTCGTGCCGATTCGCCCGGCGACGCCTGCCACCCCCGAGGCTCGATAACCTGCCGATGACATCGGTACCGACCCGATAGTCGGCGTGCTGAGGATCAGCCGCCGGCTTTCGCTTTCCGTCGGATAGAATCTCGGGTTGACCTGCGCTGGCATTCCCGCCAGCTAGGCGGAGTGCCGCCCGGTAATTACCGGGCGTTCGATGGCGCCTCGCGCGCCGGGCCCGACTGTGCAAAACATCCGCAATTTTTCGATCATCGCGCATATCGACCACGGCAAATCGACGCTTGCCGATCGCCTCATCCAGCGCTGTGGCGGGCTGTCCGATCGCGAGATGGCCGAACAGGTGCTCGACTCGATGGACCTCGAGCGCGAACGGGGCATCACCATCAAGGCCCAGACCGCATCACTGCGTTACGTGGCCAAGGACGGTGCGGTTTACAACCTCAACCTGATCGACACACCGGGCCATGTCGACTTCTCCTACGAAGTCAGCCGCTCGCTGTCGGCCTGCGAGGGCGCGCTGCTGGTGGTTGATGCCTCGCAGGGCGTTGAAGCCCAGACGGTGGCCAACTGCTATACCGCGATCGAGCTCGGTGTCGAAGTGGTGCCGGTGCTCAACAAAATGGATCTGCCGCAGGCCAATCCCGAGCAGGCGCAGATCGAGATTGAAGAGGTGATCGGCATTGATGCCTCGGATGCGATTCCGGCCAGTGCCAAGACCGGCATGGGCATCGACGACATTCTCGAAGCGGTGGTTGCTCGAATCCCGCCGCCCAAGGGAGATGCGCAGGCGCCGTTGCAGGCCCTGGTCATCGACTCCTGGTTCGACAACTATGTCGGCGTGGTGATGCTGGTCAGAGTGTTCAACGGCACCTTGCGCCCCAAGGACAAGATCCGGCTGATGGCGACCAATGTCACCGTCCTGTGCGAGCAGGTCGGCGTGTTTACGCCGAAGTCGACGCAGCGCGAGTCGCTGTCGGCAGGGCAGGTCGGATTTGTCATCTCTGGCATCAAGGAGCTCAAGGCCGCCAAAGTGGGCGACACGCTGACCCTCGATCGACAGCCCGCACAGTCGGCTCTGCCGGGATTCAAGGAAGTCAAACCCTCTGTCTTTGCAGGGCTCTATCCGATCGAGGCGAATCAGTACGAGGCGCTTCGTGATGCACTCGAGAAGCTCCAGCTCAACGACGCCTCTCTGCAATTCGAGCCCGAGGTGTCGCAGGCCCTGGGTTTCGGATTTCGTTGCGGCTTTCTGGGTCTGCTGCACATGGACATCGTCCAGGAGCGGCTCGAGCGCGAATACAACATGGACCTCATCACGACCGCGCCGACCGTGGTCTATGAGGTGCTGATGAACGACGGCACGGTCGAGCGAATCGAAAACCCGGCCAAGCTGCCTGATCTCGCTCGCACACAGGAGATCCGCGAGCCGATCGTGTCGGTGACGGTTTTCGTCCCCCAGGAGTATGTCGGCGCGGTCATCACGCTTTGCACCAACAAGCGGGGCACTCAGACCAATCTGTCGTATCACGGCAAACAGGTCCATCTGCACTACGACCTGCCGATGAACGAAATCGTGCTCGACTTCTTCGACAAGCTGAAATCGGTGTCGCGCGGTTATGCCTCGATGGATTATGACTTCAAGGAATATCGGGCGGCCGATGTGGTCAAGCTCGACCTGCTGGTCAATGGCGACAAGGTTGACGCGCTGTCACTGATCGTTCATCGCTCCAACGCACCCTATCGAGGCCGTGAAATCGCAGCCAAGATGCGTGAGCTGATTCCGCGGCAGATGTACGACGTCGCGATTCAGGCGGCGATTGGAGGCAATATCGTCGCGCGTGAAAACGTCAAGGCACTGCGCAAGAATG
>CAIKZV010000164.1 GCA_903831925.1 uncultured Burkholderiales bacterium | reverse complement strand
TCGCGTCGCTGCAACTCGATACGATCGTCATCGAGCACACGGGGCACATCATCAAATTCGATCGACATGAACACCGTCTGTTCATGGACGACCTTGTTGTGCTTGAGGTTGTGCAAAAAACTCGCCGGATAACCGGTGCGCGTCGAACTGAAAAACACCGCCACGCCCGGCACCCTGGTGATCCCCGACAAGTCGAGATCCAGGTCATCACTGGCCACATTCGGCGAGGCTTCCTTGCGGGCCCGCATGATCTCCATGCCTCGGCGCCAGGTGGTCAGCACCGTGAACATGATCGATGCCACCATCAGCGGGAACCAGCCGCCTTCGAAGACCTTACTGATATTCGCTGCGAAAAAACACAGTTCAAGCGCGAGAAAGACCGCCAGCAAGGGCAGCAGAAACTTGATGCGACCGGTCGGCGTCATCAGCACCGCAACTGCCAGCAGAATGCTGCCGATCATCAGATCGCCCGACACCGCCACACCATACGCGGCGGCCAGCTTGGTCGAACTGCCGAAGGTCATCACCAGCGCCAGCACGGCGACCAGCAGCATCCAGTTGACCACCGGAATATAGATCTGGCCCTGGGACACATCGGAGGTGTAGAGCACCTTCAGGCGCGGCAGATAGTTCAGGCGCGAGGCCTGTTGGGTCACTGAAAAAGCACCCGAGATAGTCGCCTGCGAAGCAATAACGGTTGCGAGCGTGGCCAGGATCACCAACGGCACCAGCAGGAAGTCAGGGGCCAGCAGAAAAAAAGGATTTCTTGCCGCTGCAGGGTCACGCAGGACCAGCGCACCCTGTCCGAGATAGTTGAGCATCAGGCACGGAAATACCAGCGCAAACCAGCCGACTTGAATCGGTCTCACGCCGAAATGACCCAGATCGGCATAAAGCGCTTCGGCGCCGGTGAGCGTCAGGAAAACCGCACTGAGGGCAATGAAGCTGAAGCCGGGATGCTCGATGACGAAGGTCAGCGCATGGCGCGGGTTGATCGCGGCCACGATTTCAGGCGTCTGCACAATGCTGACGATCCCCAGAATCGCAAGCGTCAGAAACCAGACCACCATCACAGGCCCGAACAGCGCGCCGACACTGGCCGTGCCGCTTCGCTGCAGCATGAAAAGACCAATGAGAATCACCAGCGCGATCGGAACGATATAACTCTCGAGCGATGGCGCGGCAACCGTGATCCCCTCAACCGCCGAGAGCACCGAGATCGCCGGCGTGATGACCGCATCGCCGTAAAAGAGCGACGCGGCGAAAATACCCAGCACGCTGACAAACCAGGTCAGTCGGGGGCGATCGCGCACCAGCGACAACACATTGGACAAGAGTGCCAGCACGCCGCCTTCGCCTCGATTGTCAAAGCGCAGGATCACCAGCACGTACTTGATCGAGACGATCAGCGTGATCGCCCAGAACATCATCGACAGCACCGGAAAGACCTTGTCAGGTGTCAGAGGCAAGCCGTGCGGCTGGGCGAAGGCCTCTTTGAACGCATAGAGCGGACTGGTGCCGATATCACCGAACACGACACCGAGTGCACCAAGCAGCAGGGTCGGCAGGCGTTGCGAATGGGATGCGCTCATGGGGTGCGCTCAGTACGGTGAGCTCATATCGGTGCGCTCATTGCTGTTGGATCACGCGCGGCACCGAGCAGGCTTTTTGCCGAGGTTCGAAGCGAAGTTTACTCCGTCCGACCGCTTCCCGGTAATCGGCACCCATCCGCGCGTGATCGTCCGATCAACGGGTCATCGCGCCATACACCAGGTTCTGCAATTGCTCGCGATAAACCTTGCGGATCTCGCCCGGCGCCACCGTGCCGGCCACCACCACCAGCTTTTCCGCAGGATCGGCAAAGAAGATCGTGCCGTATGCGCCATTCCAGCTGTATTCACCCACTCGGCCCGGCACGGCGGCCACACCCGGACGGGTTCGCACGGCCACGCCCAGACCAAAGCCATACCCTTCCCGATGCGGCTCGGTCATGGTGATCGTGTTGATCATGCTGCCGGTCAGATGGTCCGAGGTCATCAGGGCCACAACCTGCGGGCTGAGGATGCGCTGTCCCTCGAAGATCCCGCCGTCATGGAGCATCTGTCCGAAACGGATGTAGTCGGACACCGTGCCGAGAGCGGCCGCGCCACCCCAGTCATGCGAGGTCTGCTGCTCGACGACGGTCACCGCCTGGGGCTTGCCATCGAACGGGCTGACCGCAAACGGCCGCGCCGCGCGCGCTTTACGCTCCTCAGTCAACTCGAAACCGGTCTGTGTCATGCCCAGGGGCTTCCAGAGGATCTCGGACAGGTAGTCGCGCAGCCGCATTCCGGTGACCTTCTCGATCACAAGTCCGAGAATATCGGTGGAATAGCCGTATTCAAAGGCTGTGCCCGGCTGATGCGTCAGCGGCAATGCCGTGATCCGCTCGATGAATGATTCTGCAGTATCCGAGAACATCACTGCACTGGTCGCAGGCCATAGCGCGGCAGCCGGCCCGATGCCGCGTCCGCCATAGGTAATGCCGGCGGTGTGGCGCAGCAGGTCGTGGATGAAGATCGGCCGCTCCTGCGCAAAAAGCGCCATGCCGCCATGGCCATCATCCAGGCCGACCTTCATCCGCCCGAAGCCCGGAAAGTAGCTGTCCAGGCGGCTTTTCAGCGGCAGCTTGCCTTCCTGCATCAGCCGCAATGCCGCCACGCTCACCATGATCTTGGTCATCGAGGCCAGGGCAAACACGGTATCAAGCTTCATCGGCGTGCCTGCCGCAGGATCACTCAGACCATAGGCCTTGT